>NZ_JAIUKC010000025.1:3639-72638 GCF_020177435.1 Saccharopolyspora sp. 7B
TGTTAACGGGGTGATAAACGCGGCGTGCGGCGGCTTTGGCCCTTTTGTTCTTTTTTGTTGTTTCCCCGCCCCGGGGCTCGGCGGCCAAAAATTCTCGGCGTGGGGGCGGGGGGGGGGGGCCCCCCCCCCCGCCCCGGCCGCCTTCGCGGGCGACGCGGGAGGCGGTGGCCCGGCCGATGCCGGAGCCCGCGCCGGTGATGATGGCGGTGCTGCCGGTGAACCGGCCTGGTGTGGTGCGTTCCCGCCACTCCGGACGTGGCGGCGGAGTGGGAGCACCTGCCGCGTCGGGGGTGGCGGTGGCGTTGGCCTCGGCGGCCAGCCGGTCCACCTCCTCGGCGCTGAGCCGCCCGCCGCTGAGCGCGACGAGCCTGCTCATCCGGAACCGGCGCACCGAGCGCAGCGCCGCGGGGCTCTGCCCGTTCTCCGCCAGCATCCGGCGCAGGATCGGGCCGCCCGCGGGGTGGTCGAGCCATTCGGCCACCGTGGACTCGGGGGACAGCGGGGTGGCGGTCATCGGGTTTCCCTCCTGTCGACCGGATCCCGGGGGCGGTGCCGAGCGCGGGATCCGTCCGGCTTCGCGCCTCCCGCGCCGGGCCTCGCGCCCCGCGCGGCGGGAGCCGGTGGGCGGTGTCAGTCCGCGTGCAGCGCTCGCCGCACGTGGCGGGCGATCAGGTCGTAGCCGGCGCGGGCCCGGTCCGGGTCCTGCACGTCGTAGCCGTGGTCGGCCCCGGCGACCACGTGGTGCCGCACGAGCGCTCCCGCCTCGCGCAGCCGTTCCGCGTAGCGCTCGCCCTCGCCGCGCAGCACGTCGTGCTCGGCGGTGACGACCAGCGCGGGCGCGATGCCGGTGAGGTCGGTGGTGTCCCCGGGTGCGGCGGGGGAGTGCAACCGGTCGTCGGCCCAGCGCGGGTCCCGGAGGTAGGAGGCGTTGAAGACCTCCGCCATCCACGGGCGCAGCATCGGCTTGGGCAGCGGCGATCCCTTGTCCCGGAACGGGGTGACCAGGTCCAGCGACGGGTAGTGCAGCGCCTGCAGCGCGATCCGCGGTCCGCCCTGCTCGAAGGCCTGGCGCGCGACGGCGGCGGCGAGCGAGCCGCCTGCGCTCTGCCCGCCGACCGACAGCCGGGAGCCGTCCCAACCGTGCCGATCGCCGTGCTCGGCGGCCCAGCGGACCACGTCGAACGCCTGCCGCGGCGGGGCGGGGAACGGGTGCTGCGGCGCGAGGACGTAATCGACGTTGAGCACCGCGACCTCCGCGGTCCCGGCGATGAGCCTGCACAGCGGGTCGTCGAGTTCGGTCAGCCCCATGACGAAGCCGCCGCCGTGGAAGTTGACGTGCAGCGGCACGGTTCCCCCGGTCGCGTCCGGCCGGTACAGCACCGCGCGGGCCGGTCCCGCCGCGGTGGGGACGGTGAGCACCTCGGTGCGGCCCGGGAACTCGGGGAACCGGTCGTGCGGCGGGCGGACCCGGGCGACGGCGCGCTGCATGGCCTTCGCGGCGAGGGCCGCCACCGCGGGGCGGGACAGGACGGACATCGGATCGCTCCCTTCGTCGGCCTCGCCCGGCGGACCGGTCGGCGCACGACTCACTGTAAGGCAGTCGACTGACTGGGAAGTCGGCGGGCGGTCGCCCGGGGTCCTCCGGGTGGTGAGCGGGCCGTCGTTCGCCGCGTGCCGCGCGGGCGCGTTCGGCTGGTCGGGTGCCGTCGAGGGGGACGGCTCGACACCTTATTGACACTCTGTCTAATGTGACATCGTGTCTCACAGGGGCGCCGCGACCGACCCGGCCGCCCCACCAGCCCGCAGCCGGCCCGGCCCGTGGGAGGGCCCAGTGGAGGTGTCAACGATGACCAGCGCACCAGCGGAATCCGCGCAGCGAACCGCCGCGGACGAAGACGTCTCGCAGCGGTTGCTGGACTCGGCGGCCACCCTGTCCTACGACCCGGCCACCGAGGTCGACTGGGAATCGCCGCTGCCCCCGGACGAGTACGGCCTGAACCCGGAGTGGAGCACCCTCTACGGCACCCCGCTGTGGGACGAGCTCACCGAGCAGCAGCGGGTCACGCTCACCCGGCACGAGGTCTGCTCGGTGATGAGCATCGGCATCTGGTTCGAGATGATCCTGCAGCAGATGGTGCTGCGCGACCAGTACGTCAAGAACCCCGCCAACGCCGAGTTCCAGTTCGCCCTCACCGAGATCGCCGACGAATGCAGGCACTCCATCATGTTCGCCCGCGCCTGCGCGAAGATGGACGTCCCCGCCTACCTGCCGCCGCGGCTCATCGCCCAGCTCGGCCGGTTGTTCAAGACGCTCGCCAGTGCCGAATCCGCCTACGGCGGGATCCTGGTGGCCGAGGAGATCCTCGACGTCATGCAGCGCGACTGGATGCGCGGCGAGAACGTGCTCGGCATCGTGCGCACCACCAGCAAGATCCACGTGGTGGAGGAGGCGCGGCACATGAAGTTCGCCCGCCAGGAGATCAAGGAGAGCATGCGCGGGGCGGGCCGGGTGCGTCGCAACGCCAGCGCCGTGCTCATCGCCGTGGTCGCCGACATCGTCGCCTCCAACCTGGTGCAGAAGGAGGTCTACGCCTCCGTCGGCCTGGACCCCGACCGCGCGGTCGCCGCGGTGCGGCGCAACGAGCACCGCAAGTCCATGCTGCGCAACAGCTGCGTGCACCTGATGGACTTCCTGTCCGAGGCGGGCCTGCTGAACCGCCCGGCGATGGCGATCTACCGCCGCATCAACATGATCTGAGCCCGGAGCCGGGGGGCCCCCCCCCCGGGGCCCCCCGGCGCCGCGCCGGGGGCGCCCCCCCCCGCCGCCCCCCCCCCCCCCCCCCCCCCCCCCCCCGGGCGGCCCCGGGGGGGGGGCGGGCCCGCCCCCCCCCGGGCGGGGAGCACCGGGCAGCGAACGGAACGACCTGCCGCGCGCAGGCGTCGGGCGGACGAGGAACCACCATGGCCTACGCGATCACCCAGACCTGCTGCACCGACGCCTCCTGCGTGTCGGTGTGCCCGGTCAACTGCATCCACCCCACGCCGGACGAACCGGACTTCGGCCGCACCGACATGCTCTACGTCGACCCGCAGACGTGCATCGACTGCGGGGCCTGCGCGGACGCGTGCCCGGTGGACGCGATCTTCCCGGTGGACCGGCTGCGCGGCGCCGATACCGAGTACGCCCGGATGAACCGCGAGTACTACGAGACCGCGGACGTGTCCAACGAGTGGACCGCGCCGAACTTCCCGCGCTCGCTGCCGGAGTACCCGGGCACGCTGCGCGTCGCGATCGTCGGAACCGGACCGGCCGCCTGCTACACGGCGCAGGCGCTGCTGCGCGACACCGGCGCCGAGATCACCATGCTCGACCGGCTGCCGCTGCCCGGCGGGCTGCTGCGCTCCGGGGTGGCGCCGGACCACCAGTCGACGAAGAAGATCGCCGACGGCTTCTCCTGGCTGTACCAGCACCCGCGGCTGCGGATGCACATGAACGTCGAGGTGGGCCGGGACGTCGCGCACGAGGACCTGGCCGCGCACCACCACGCGGTGATCTACGCGGTCGGCGCGGCCACGGACCGCGAACTCGGCGTGGACGGCGAGGACCTGCCGGGCAGCGTCTCCGCGACCTCCTTCGTGTCCTGGTACAACGCGCACCCGGACTTCGCCGACCTGGGCGTGGACCTGTCCGCGGAGCGCGCCGTCGTCGTGGGCAACGGCAACGTGGCGCTGGACGTGGCGCGCATCCTGCTCAGCGACCCGGAAGAGCTCGCGGGAACCGACATCGCCGACCACGCGCTGGAGCGGTTGCGCGGCAGCCGGGTGCGGGAGGTGGTGCTGCTGGCGCGGCGCGGACCGGAGCACGCCGCGTTCACCGCGCCCGAGTTCCACGCCATGCGCCACCTCCCCGGGGTGCGGGCCGTCGTCGAGGACGGGCCCGAGGTGCGCAAGGCGTTCGCCGAACCGGAACCGGGCGGCAAGGCGCAGTTGCTCGCCGAACTCCCCGTCGAGGACGTCGACCTGACCGAGGCTCCCGCCGACGGCAAGCGCCTCGTGTTCCGCTTCGGCGCGGCCCCGGCCGAGGTCCGCGGCACCGACCGGGTGCGCTCGGTGCGGGTCCGCGACGGCGGCGAGATCGCGACCGGACTGCTGGTCCGCGCCATCGGCTACCGCGCCACCCCCATCGCCGGGCTGCCGTTCGACGAGTCCACCGCGACCGTGCCGAACCGGGGTGGCCGGGTGCTCGACGCCGCGGGGAACCCGCTGCCCGGCACCTACGTGGTGGGCTGGGCCAAGCGCGGCCCGTCCGGCGGGATCGGCACCAACCGCGGATGCGCGCGCGACACCGTCGGCTCGCTGCTCGACGACGCCGCCGCCGGACACCTGCGCGAACCGGCGGGCTCCGGGTTCGACCGGCTGGTGCGCGCCCGCGCGCCGCGGTCCATCGGCCGGCGCGGCATGCTGAACATCGACCGGGCGGAGCGGGAGCGCGGCGAGCGGACCGGGCGCCCGCGGGTCAAGTTCGCGACCGTGCCGGAACTCCTGGGCGCGGCCCGCCGCTTCGGCCGGTAGCTCCGCCGCCGAGCGCGGGCGGACCGGCGGTCAGCTCAGTTCGCGCAGCAGGGGCGCGATCTCCTCGGCGGCCTGCTCGCTGTGGCCCGCGGTGGTGCCGACCATCGTGATGAGCTGGTCGGTCAGCCAGTGCTCGAACACCTCGCGCGGCGGGTTGTGCGTGGCCAGCCACGTCACGCACGTGGTCTCCACCAGCGCCACCCAGCCGCGCAGCGTCAGCAGCAGCAGCGCGGACGGGTCCACGATGCCGATCCGCTGGCACACCAGGTCCACCACGTGGTTGCGCACCTTGTCCACCAGCGTCTCCGTCTCGCTGGTGGCGATGGTGGAACCGCTGCGCAGCAACGCGGTGTAGCTGCTGGCGAACGCCTCCACGGAGGAGACGAACTCGGCCAGCGCGGAGCGCAGCTGCGTGATCAGGTCGCCGTCCTGCGGCAGCGTGATGCGCTCGATCAGCTCGTCCACGACGGTGGTCAGCGCCGCGACGTGCACTTCCCGCAGGTTCGAGAAGTAGCGGTAGAACAGGGCGCGGGAGACCCCGGCCTCGGCCACGATGTCGTCCACGGACACGTCGTCCATGGCCCGCTCGCCGTAGAGCTGCAGGGCGGTGGCGAGCAGGTGCTCCCGGCGTTCCTCGGGGCTCATCCGGCGGCGCGGTCGCTCACCCCCCCCCCCGGCCTCGGAGTCCGGTGGGGTCGGAAGTTCACTGGTTCGCGGCATCGTCCCCACATCATCACATGTTTGCCCACGTCAGTCCCCGAGCGCCTCCACCTGGGTGATCATCGGCACCCGGCACCGCCCGCTCGGCGGCCCGTCCCCCGGTCGAGGAGCTTCGCGGCACCGTCGGCGTCGACGTGCTGGTGCCAGGTGCCGCCGGGGTGGTCGATGACGAGGGGGCCGAGGTTGCACGGGCCGAAGCAGCCCGCGGGCGTCACCTTGGCGGTGGTCCCGCGCACGAGGTCGGCCAGCGCGCGGTGCACCGGCCCCGCGCCGTGCGCGGTGCAGCGCGGGCCGCGGCAGACGAACAGGTGCCGGTCCGGGACGTCGAGCACGGACCAGGAGGGGCTGCGGAACCCGGCGGGGGAGGCGGTGATCGGTGCGGTCTCGTCGGCGAGCCCCGCGATCGCCTCGGCGAGACCGGTGGCGGCGGCCGGACCGCGCGCCATCCGCACGTCGAGCGCGCCTGCGCGGGTCTCCCGCCAGTTCGCGACGGCCTTGGCCAGCCAGGACGCCAGGTACCGGTCGTCGGGCAGCGCCAGCGGGACGAGCACGGCGCTGCTCGCGCCGTCCGCGTCGAGCCGGTCCAGGACGTCGTGCACCGAGGGTTCGCCCTGGTCGAGGTGCGCGGCGAGCACGGGGCCGCCGGTCCGCTCGGCGACGGCGCGCACGACGGCCCGCAGCGACCGTTCGTCCACGCCGGACGGGGTGGGCCGCACAACCAGCACCAGCGCCCGCTGCGGCACGTCGTCGCGTTCGGGCATCCGGTGACCTCCGGGAGCTCGGGGAGGCCGCCGGTGCGACGGCCGCGCCCGATCATGCGTCACCCGGCGGTGGATTCCGAGTGGTCCGGGACGCAGCTCACCGCTTCGGCGTCCGGGCGATGAGCACCGGGCACGGCGCGTGGTGGATCAGGGCCTGGCTGGTGGATCCCAGCAGCATGCCGGTGAATCCGCCGCGTCCGCGGGTGCCGACCACGACGAGCGTCGCCCCTGCCGCGTGCTCCAGCAGGGTCGCGGCGGGCGATCCCTTGGCGACGAACCGCTGCACCCGCACGTCCGGGTGGTGCTCCCGCCTGCCGCTGATCAGTTCGGCGAGGAGCCGGTGCGAACCCTCCTCGATCTCGTCGGCGGCGAGCCCCACCCGCATCCACTTCGAGTCGACGCCGACGAGGTTCCAGGTGTGCACCACGTGCAGCGGCACGTCGTGCGCGGCGGCCGCGGCGAACCCGTGCTCCAGCAGCAGCGGCGCCTGCCGGGACCCGTCCAGGCCCACCACGACCGGCCCGTCCGCGGGTTCGCCGCGCCCGCGGACCACCACGGTCGCGCAGTGCCCGTGCGCGGCCACCGCGACCGCGACGGAACCGGCGAGCAGCCCGGAGAACCCGCCGAGCCCCCGGTCACCGACCACCACGAGCCCGGCTGAGACCGACTCCTCGATCAGCACCGAGGCGGGCGACCCGGGCACCGATTCGGTGCGCACCTCCAGGTCAGGGCTCTGCCGCTGGGCGATCTCGGCGGCGTCGGCGAGCCACTTCCGCACCTCGGCGCGCACTTCGGCGCGGGGCGCGTGTGACCACCGCACGCCGGGGATCCCCGGCAGCGCGGGCAGTGCGAACACGTCGGCGTAGACGATGCGCAGCGCGCGGCGGCGGCGAGCGGCTTCCGCGGCGGCCCACCGGACGGCGCCGCGCGCGGTGCCCGATCCGTCGACGCCCACCACGAGCGGTCCGGTTCCGAGTTCGCTCATCTCGTCCCCCTCACCGTGGGAGTCCGCCGAGCGGCGGGGAATCCGCGGCCGGCGGGCCTCCATGCTGACGCACCGACCGGGAGGTCGCCGCTCGGCGACGGGGTCGCGTCGCATCTACGCCAAAGTGGTCTGGACCCGTTGACGGTGTGGTCTAGTCCACATACGGTGCTGCGCGTTCGGCAGTTGATCGGGACCGCGCCCGCGCCGGACCCGGGGCCGAGCGCGGCGCGCTCCGGATCTCTCGTCCGCACCACCGCCCGGCCACCCCGGCCGGACCGGTATGAGGGGAGTACCCGTTGACGACCAGAACGATCCGCATGGCGGCGCTCGCGGCAGGGCTGCTGGTGCTGCCGTTCACCGGCGCCGCGGCCGCGGCCACCCACGCACCCGCCCCGGCGGCCGCGGGCGACCTGCGCGCCGCGCCCTACTACATGCCGCTGGACAACGACCCGCAGGACATCGCCGAGGCGATCGAATCCAGCGGCCAGCGCGACTACATCTTCGCGTTCGTGCTCGCCCCCGACGAAGGGAGCTGCACTCCCACCTGGGACGGCAAGGCCGACCAGGAGGTCGCCACCGACACCGCGGTCCAGGCGAAGGCCGACGCGGTGCGCGCGGCGGGCGGTGACCTGTCGGTGTCCTTCGGCGGTTACAACGGCATCGAGCTCGGTGCCGCCTGCGCCGACTCGGCCGCGCTCGCCGACGCCTACCAGCAGGTGATCGACAAGTACGAGCTCACCCACATCGACCTCGACGTCGAAGGCGACGACCTCGGCGACGTCGCGGGCGAGACCAAGCGCTTCGAAGCGATCAAGACGCTGAAGGAGCGCAACCCCGAGCTGCACGTGACCCTCACCCTGCCGATGACCACGGTCGGCCTCAACGAGGCGGGCAAGGCGGAGATCCAGCGTGCCAAGGACATCGGCGCCGAGATCGACCTGTTCAAGATCATGGACTTCGACTACGGCGGCCCCGGCGACGACATGGCGAACAGCGCGATCTCCGTCGCCGAGGCGTTCCACGGGCAGCTGCGCGAACTGCACCCCGAGTACGACGACGCGGCCGCCTACGCGCGCACCGGCGTCATCCTGATGAACGGCCACACCGACCAGCCGAGCGAGCTGTTCACCCCCGACACCTTCCGCGCGCTGCTCGACTACGCGAACGAGCACCAGATCGGCCGCTTCTCGTACTGGGCGCTGAACCGGGACCGCGTGTGCACCGAAGAGGGCGGCTGGGCCGACGGGAAGTGCAGCAGCATCGAGCAGGCGCCGTACGAGTTCACCAAGATCCTCGCCGAATACCAGTGATGGTCAGGAGAAACCTGATGAAGAAGCTTCCGAAGCTGCTGGTGGCCGTCGCCGCCGGAACCATGCTCCCGCTGACCGCGGTCGGCGCCGCGGCCGCCGCGCCGGACGCGCCCGCAGTGCCCGCCGCCTTCGCCGCGCCCGCCGCGCCCGCCGAGATCAAGACCGCGCCCTACATCGACGTGATGCAGGAATCGCCGACGCTGCCCGAGGTCGCCGAGGCCACCGGGCAGAAGCACTTCACGCTGGCCTTCGTGCTCGGCAGCGCCGCGGGCTGCACCCCGATGTGGGGCGGTGAAGCGGCGCTGGACGACCAGCGGATCATCGGCCAGATCGACGAGCTGCGCGCGCAGGGCGGGGACGTCATCGTCGCCACCGGCGGTGCGATGGGCCCGTACTTGGAGAGCGTCTGCGGCACCTCCGACGAGCTGCTGAACGCCTACAAGTCCATTCTGGACACCACCGGCTCGAACCACCTGGACATCGACGTCGAAGCCACCATCCAGCACGACGTGGTGAACGAGGCGCTGGCGAAGCTGCAGGCCGAACGTGGCACCCAGGTCAGCTACACCCTGCGGGTCCAGAGCGACGAGACCGGCCTCGACCCGTACTCGCTGCAGGTGCTGCAGAGCGCCGCCGACCACGGCGTCGACGTGCTGGTCAACCCGATGGCGATGGAGTTCGGTTCGCAGAAGCCGTGGGGCGAGGCCGTCATCGCCGCCGCCGAAGCGACCCTCGGGCAGATGAAGCAGGTCTGGCCGGACGTCGACGAAGCCGGGCTCAAGGCCAAGCTCGGCGTGACGCCGATGATCGGCCGCAACTTCAACGGCAACGAGTTCACCCAGGAGCACGCGCAGCAGCTGGTGGACTGGGCCAACGAGAACCAGATCGGCCTGCTGTCGTTCTGGTCGGCCGGGCGGGACAACGGCGGCTGCCCGGGTGGCGCGGTGTCGCCGACGTGCAGCAGCATCGAACAACAACCCTACGAATTCACCAAGTTGCTTCAGGGTTTCGGAGGTTGAGGTCTCTCCACTCCTGTTGCTCGGGGGTGGCGGAACCTCAGCTGGTTCCTCGCTGCGGGATCGATTTCACAGGTGGCTCCGCCACATGAGAAATCGCTGTCCTCGCGAGGAACCAGCTGAGAACCCGCTGCGGTGCCGGTGTCTTGGGTGGTCGGCGGCTCATCGGCTTCGCCGCTGACAGGCGAAAGATGAAGGCCGGTGATGGCTCTGTTGAGCGGGGGGGCACCTGATTCAGGCCCCCCCCCCGCTCGCATGCTGTCGGTCCTTTGTGGACTTCTAATAGGTGACTCCGGGGAATTCCTGGCGGGCCTTGGTGAACTGCTGCTCGCGGTCGTCCGGCCAGCCGAAGGCGCCGGTGGCCTGCTCCTTCAGGTTCTTCCCCGCGGCGCCGCTCATGAAGTGCACGAACTCGCCCCAGTTCAGCTCGCGGGAGAACGAGTCGCCCGACGCCGGGAAGTGCTCGCCCAGCAGCGCGAAGTAGCGCACCATCACCTGCGCGCCGCCGTGGTCGCGCCACAGCGGGTGGAACCAGTCGCGGAACCAGTGCGTGCCCTCGCGCGGGAAGTCGTCCACGTGGTCGTCGGCCGACATCCGGTCGAAGAAGTCCTGCGCCTCGGCCTCCATGCCGAGCCCGACGTACACGTCGTAGATGTAGAACTCCATCCACTTGCTGTCGCCCCACAGGCCGAACGCGGGCGAACCGTGCTTGCCGGCGGCGATGAGCTCGACGATGTGGCCCGTCTCGTGCGTGACGATCTCGTACTGCGGGGTCGTCCAGTCGGTGCCGCCGACGTCGCTGACGTTGCGGTGGTCGTGCGACTCGTCGTACACGGTGGACGGGTGCCCGCCGAAGTGCTTGCCCTCGTGGTGGATCGAGTACAGGCGGTCCTCGTTCATCCGGTTCCCGGAGTTGCCGTAGGTCCGCTGCGCGTACTGCCACATCGACGTCAGGTACGGCAGCAGCCACTCGCTCGCGGCCTGGTCCACGTCTCGGTCGAAGTACAGCGCGACCGTGTCGTTGTGGTCGGCGAGCCGCAGCTCTTCGGAATGCTCGAACCAGTGCTCCTGCCACGTTTCCGGCGGCGGTTCCGGGGCGCGCGCCGCGGGCACGGCCAGACCGGTCCGAGCCAGCGCGGGAACGGCCAGCGCCGAGGTCAGGGTCGTTGCCAGGAATGTCCTTCTGCGCACGTCTTGCACCTTTCGGGGGAGGCGCGGGCGGTTCGCCCGACGAGATCGCGATCATTCCCGCGACCGGACCCGGAGCGGCGCCGATGGCTGGAACTGACCACCTGCGCCGGATTCCGGGAGGAGAGCGTTGATCCGTTCGCCGCGGACGAGCACGATCGTCGTTGCGGCGCGGGCTCTTCCGGGCGAGCGGAGGTGTCCGTGCGCGCATCCCGGCCCGATCGATCCCAGCGGATGGGTACGGTGTCGACCGTGTTCCCCACCGCGGAATCCCTGCTGTCCGGGCCGCGCGGCCGCCGGTGCTGCCTGGAACTGGCGCTGTCCTCCGGGGACGACGAGCGGTGGGCGGCGGCGCGCCGCGCGGTGTTCTTCGCGGCGCACCACGTGGATGCGGCCGCGGGCAAGTCGGTGCTGTTCGGCACCGGGCCCGACGTGGAAGCTCCGCCGCACCCGTCGAACGCCGAGATCGCCGACCTGCTCGCCGCGCTCCCGCCGCCCGAGCCCGGTGCGGCGGACCTGGTGCGGGTGCTGGCAGAAGCGGTCGCCGCCGCCCGCTACTGGCAGGAACCGGACGGGAAGGACGTGCTCGCCGCCGCGCCGCCTATCCGCGCGGCCCTGGAACCGGCGGCCGTGGCGCTCGCGGGCTGCGCGGCGGCGGACTGGTGGACGAGTCCGCTCGACCGCGAGTTCCAGCGGCTGGTGACGTTCCGCCCGGGCACCTCCGTCCCGGGACCGGTCGATCCGGAAGGTGCCCTGGCCCGCTGGCGCACCGAGGAGGTGTCCACGGAGGAACGTGCCCGCCGCGAGTGGCCGCGCTCGATCGACGCCCCGTTCAGCGCGATCTGGTGGTCCGGCCCGCCGTGCGAACTGCCGTGGACGACGCGGAACATGGGCGAGCACGGACCCGGGGGCCTGTGGTTCGTCGAGGACGGGATGGGCTGGGAGGACGCCGCCGTGCACTCGGCCGAGGTTCCGCCGGACGCCGAGGTCTACGAGATCGACGGCCCCGAGGCCTGGGCCCGGTTGTGCCGCGACCACCCGCTGGAGGTGTCGGCGAGCCACCGCCACGACTGGTACCGCACCACCGGCCGGGACGGGCGCTGGGTGCTGCCGGACTGGTCCGAGGTCGCCCGCCACCACGACGCCGTGCACCTCACCGTCACCGGCTACCTGACCACCGCCGGGATCGCGATCCCCGTCGACGGAGACCGCGCCTCGGTGTTGGCCGGTTGGGACCCGGACGCCACGTGCTGGCTCACCACCCCGCCCCGGGTCGCCGCCACCGGAAACCCCTGGCACGACCCGAACAGGACGGGGTGGCGCCCGCATCCCGCCGGGTGAACGGCCACCGGGTTCCCCGGGGCGCGGTTCTCAGGGGAATTCCCGAGGTGCCGGGGAGGCCGGTGCGACAAGGTGCAGGGGAGATCCGCTGCGGCGGAATCCTGCTACCCGCTGGGGAGAAGATGCGCAGAACCACTCGACTCGCCGGAGCCGCCACGGCCGCGGCACTGCTGCTCGCACCGGTACCGGCCTCGGCCGCGGCACCGGCTGCGCCGCGGCTGGAACTGCCCGCGCCGACCGGCCCGAACCCGGTCGGCACCGGCTCGCTGCACCTGCGGGACGAATCCCGCCCCGACCCGTGGGTGCCGACCGGCGCGCGGGAACTGATGATCACCGTCTGGTACCCGGCGGCCGAAGCGGTGGGGGAGCCGGCCCGCTACCTGAGCCCGGCGGAATCGCGGCTGTTCCTGGAACTCCAGGCCGAGCACGGCACCCCGCCCGTCGACGACCCCGAGGTCCTCAGCACCGTCGCCACCCACGCGAAGGTCGACGCCCCGCCGCAGCGCACCCCGGACGGGCATCCGCTGGTGGTGCTCTCGCCGGGATTCTCGTTCCCCCGCGCGACGATGAGCGGCATGGCCGAGGACCTCGCCTCCCGCGGCTACGTGGTCGCGGCCATCGGGCACGACCACGAGGCGGCGGGCATCGAGTTCCCCGACGGCCACGTCACCGAGTGCGACGCGTGCGAGACCGCGGACCTCGCGGGCGTGGTGCGCGGCAGGTCGCTCGACGTGCGGTTCTTCCTCGACGAGTTCCTGGAGGACCCGCGGTTCGGCCCGCTCGTCGACCCGGACTCGATCGGCATGGTCGGGCACTCCATCGGCGGCGCCAGTGCCGCCGAGACGATGCACGACGATCCGCGGATCGACGCGGGCGCCGACCTGGACGGCACGTTCTTCGCCCCCGTCGAACCGCTCGACCGCCCGTTCCTGCTGCTCGGCGCCGGTGCGCACGGACCGGGCGGCGTCGACGACTCGTGGGACCGCACCTGGGAGCGGTTGCACGGCTGGAAGCGGTGGATCACGTTGAACGGCTCCGGGCACAGCACCGCCATCGACCTGTCGGTGCTGGCCGACCAGCTCGGCATCGAACGACCGGGAGAACCGCTGTCCGGCGCCCGCGGCACCGAACTCGGCGACCGCTACGTCGCGGCGTTCCTCGACCGGCACCTGCGCGGCCTGCCGCAACCCGTCCTCGACGGCCCGACCGAGCAGAACCCGGAAGCCCTGTTCTGGCACCAGGACTGACCGGACCGGGCGGGCTCCGAACCCGAGCCCGCCCGGTGGCGGACAGCGTGTTCCCTGAGAAGATCAGCGGCGGTGAGCAGTGCGTTCGGTGCTGCATCCGGCAAGGGCGATCATCGCTGAGCTGGTCGGGGGAGGAGGCTGGACGTGGACCCTGCGGTGCACGATTGGTTCCGACGGCGTACCTTCCAGCGCCCTGAGTGGACGGTTCCGGAACTCGCGGAGTTGAAGGGCGAGCAACGGGTGAGCCTGGTGCTTCCGGCGCTGGATGAGCAGGAGACCGTGGGCCGGGTCGTGTCCACCCTCTTGCCACTGACGGGGCCGGGACGGTCAGGTGAGCAGCCGCTGGTCGACGAGCTGGTGGTGGTCGACTCGGGCTCCGTGGACCGGACGGTGGCCGTGGCCGAGCGGGCGGGCGCTCGGGTGCTGCGCAGGGAAGACGTGTTGCCGCGGTGCGCACCGCGCCCTGGCAAGGGGGAGGTGCTCTGGCGGTCGCTGGCCGCGACCGACGGAGACCTCGTGGTGTTCGTCGACGCCGACCTCACCCGGTGCGAGGCGGACATCGTGCCCGCTCTGCTCGGCCCGTTGCTGAGTTCGGCGGAACCGGTGCTGGTCAAGGGTTTCTACCGGCGTCCGCTGGAGACCGGCGCGGTGCTGCCCGCCGCCGAGGAGGCCTCCGGTGGTGGCAGGGTCACCGAGCTGCTCGCCCGCCCGCTGCTGTCGGCGCTGCGTCCGGAGTTGAGCGGAGTGGTGCAGCCGCTGGCGGGGGAATACGCGGCGCGCCGAGAATTCCTGGAGTCCGTCCCGTTCGCACCGGGGTACGGGGTGGAGATCGGATTGCTGCTGGACGCTCATTCCGCGCACGGACTCGACGGTCTCGCGCAGGTCAACTTGGGAGTTCGCGGGCACCTGCACCAGGACTTGGCGGCCTTGGGCGTGATGTCGCGCCAGGTCCTCGACACGGCGTTGCGGCGGTGCGGAGTCGTCGGCACCGACGTGGCGTCCGCTCCGTTCGACCAGTTCCGCTTCGAGGACGGCAGCGCGGTGCTCCACCGCTCCGACGTGCTGGTGGAGGACCGCCCGCCGATGCGGACGATGGCCGGGCGTTGCACTGACCCGAGCTCGGTGATTGTCTGACTCCGCACGATCACCAAGCGTTATGCTGGTGCCGATCTTCGACGGAACCAGGGGGCGGCCTCGATGGCGGACGGTCACCGCAACGAGAACACGGGATCAGCGCAGGTCGTTGCCCAGGTGGGCACTCTCACCGGGGACATGCACCTGCACCTGCCTTGGCGGCAGGCCGAGCTGCGAAACCAGGTGCCGAACCCGACCTCGCACTACACCAACAACGAACGGCAGCTGTCGGAGATCAGCGCCGCACTGCTCCGGCCCTCGGACGAGGGCCAGGTGCCGGCGATCGCGGTGATCGTGGGTCCGCCGGGGAGCGGGAAGAGCGCCACCGGCTACCGCTGGGTGTTCGCGCACTCGAACACCTTTCCCGACGGGGTCTTCTACGCCCCGTTGGGTTCGGGGCCGGACGGCGCCGGAGCGCCAGGGTCGGAGAGCGAGGCGCTGCGCCAGTTCCTGATCCGCGTGGGGTTCGAGCCGCACGAGATACCGGACAGCCTGGCGTCGCGCTCGGCCTGGTTCCGGGAGTGGAGCGCCGGCAAGCGGGTGGCCGTGGTCATCGACGATGCAGTTCGTGCCTCGCAGGTGCGGCACCTGCTGCCGGGCGTGGGCCGATCCGCGGTGCTGGTGACCTCCGTCGGGGACCTCAGCGGACTGCGAGCGACCGAGCAGGTCACCTTCGTGGAGATCACCCCGCTGGAACCGGAGTCGGCGCGGGAACTCCTGCGCCGCATCGCGGGCGCGCCCCTGGTGGACGCGGAACCGGCGGCGGTGGAGGAGCTCATCGGGCTGTGCCAGGGATCGGCGTTGGCGCTGTCGGTGGCGGCCGTGCTGCTCCTGGGACGCGGCGAACGCCCCGTGGCTCCGCTCGTGGCACGGCTCTCGCGAGAAGGCCGGTTGGTGCGGGGACTCTCCCGGGATCCGGAGCTGTCGGTGGACGTCGTGTTCGACGCGGCCGCGGATCGGCTCTCCCCGGCGGAGCACAGCTGCTATCTGGCGTTCGGCCAGCACCAGGGCGACGGGGACATCAGTTTGGAAGCGCTCGCCGCCGGGCTGGACGCGGACCCGGAGGACGTCGAAGCGCACCTGGACCGACTCGTCGCAGCGAAGCTCGTGACCTCGACGGGGGAGGAACGCTACGGGGCGAACCGCTTGGTGCGCGAGCACGCCCGGCGGCGTGCCGAGCTGCACGAAGGCCGGAGCGCCGAAGCCCGGCGGATCCGCGACCGCCTAGCGAGCTACTACCGGATCGCCGCGGTGCGCTGCGGACACGCGATGAATCCGAGGCGTGGCTGGCTCGAACGGTTCTGGCCCGGCTTGACCTCGGGCGGTGCCCACGTCGAGAAGGCGCAGGCTCGGCAGTGGCTGGAGGCCGAACGGCGCACGCTGCGGGCGGTCATCGACGATGATCACCGGGAGGGCCGGGTCGAGACGTGCGTGCTCGCGATCGCTCTGTGGCCGCTGTACGAGCACAGCAAGGACTTCGCCGACCTCGAAGAGACGAGCCACTACGCTGAACGGCTCGCGGAACACTGGGAACTGCCGTTGGTGCGCACCCTCGCGCTCGTCCAGCGCGGTTTCGCGCCGCTCGGCAGGCAGGAGTACGCCGCCGCGGCGGAACTGTTCGCGCAAGCGCGGAAGCTGTGCACCGACCACGGAGACCTGGAGCTGACCGCCACCACGATCGAGTCGCAGGCGCTGGCCGCCCGTGGGCTCGGCCAGGTCGTGCGAGCCCGCGAGCTGTTCGAGGAGAACCTCGAGCTGGCGCGGAAGTCGGGCAATCCGCAGCGGGTGGGCGTGGCACGGATGCATCTCGGGTCGGTGGCTCCCGCATCCGAGGCGGTGCTCCACCTCGAGGAGGCGTTGGCCTGGTTCGAGAAGGGCGATGCCGTCAACACCGCGAAAACCCGCATGTGGCTGGGGATGCGCCTCGGCGAGTTGGGGGCGGCGGAGGCGGCAGGCGTAGCCCTGCACCGAGCGCTGGACACCATGCTCGAGTTGCGCCGGCACACCGATGTGGCCCAGATCCGGCTCGGCCTCGCGGAGCTCGCGCTGGCCGAGGGCGATCGGGACGAGGCACGAGCCCAGCAGCGCGAAGCGCAGGCGCTCTACCGCTCGCAAGGCTGGTCGTCGCAAGCCGAGCAGGTCGAGGCACGGCTGGCAGGGCCCGAAGCGTGAGCCGGGGCCGGTTCAGCCCTGCTGGACGCTGACCCCGAGGGTGCTCCGGCGGTCACCCGAGCGCACCGGAACCGTCCGCGGGAACTCGCTCGGAACGAGCCGGTCGCGCAACCACCCGTGCAGGACCGCACCGCACACCGCACCGAGATCGGGAGCGGCGGTGAACACCACCGCCAGACCGTCCTGCGCCACCGCGAGCCACCGGCCCTCCGGAGTCCGGACCACCGCGAGCAGGCAACCGGGCAACGCGTCCAGCGAAGCCCGCGCCCACTGCTCCGGGGCGGTGCACGGCTCCTCGTGCAACACGACGTCGGCGAGCTCGAGCATCCGCCGGGACGGGGATCGGACACCGGTCACCAGGACGACACCGGCACCGGAGGACCACGAGCCCGGAGTCGCCGGATATCGCCGCACCTGGAGTTCGACGCCGGCGCCCGCCTCCACGCTCACGAGCTGACCGGGCGGTGCGGGCAAGTCCACGTCGGGCAGCGGTACCGCTACGGGTTCGGCGGGAACCTCGGGTTCGTCCAACTCCAGCCAGTCGTACACCGCGGTGCGCAACAACCTGGCGGACTCACCCGGCACCGAGGTGGCGAGTTCCGTGACACCGGCGAACCGCTCGGTTCGGTGGGAGCGAGCGGTGGATTCCAGTTGAGCGAGCAGATCACGGTTCGGATCCAGCAGCGGTGCCGCGGCATTGAGCCGGGCGATCGGCGATTCCGGGTCGAGCGAGTCCTCTGGCGCCGCGGTCACCAGCAGTGGTGTGCCGAGAGCCGCCGAATAGAAGGTGACCGAACCGTGGTCCCCGATGGTGAGGTAGGCGGCAATGAGCGCGGCCCGCCAACCCTCTTCGGGAGGCAGGACGACGACGCCGGCGCGGGCGCAGTCCTCGAGCCACATCCGCACCTGCCACGGCGAATGCCCGTGCCAGACGTTCGGGTGCAACGCGACGACGATGCGGTATTCGTCCAACGGGAGTCGTGCGGCCAAGCGGGCCACGATCGACGAATCCTGCCCGAACAGGGAGGAATCTCCCCAAGTCGAGGAGACGAAGACCAGCTGCTGCCCGTCGTGGACCCCGAAGCTCCGCCGGTAGGTCTCCCGCAGTGGAACGCTGGCCAGGATCCGGTCGAAGCACGGATCACCGGCGACGAGCGCCACATCGACGGCTTCCGGACAGTGTTCTCGCAGCCTGTCGACCTGCTCGACGTGCGAGAGCACCGTCGTGGAGGGGATGAGTTCGCCTTCGTGGCGCAGCCATTCATCGGACAATCCGAAAACGGGTTTCCGGGTTTCCGGGTTTCCGGGTTTCCGGGCTTCCGGGCTTCCGGGCTTCCGGGCTTCCGGGCTTCCGGGCTTCCGGGCTTCCGGGCTTCCGGGCTTCCGGGCTTCGCCAGCGTTTTATTGTATCCCATGCCGTGCGGTACGACTAAGAGCGGAGCGGTCACTTCGTGCAGCGGACCGCCGTAGCTGGCGGATACCGCGAGGTCGAACTCCTGGGACATCGCTTCGGCCCAGGGGAGGGGGATGATGTCGTGCGCTGCGAGGAACTCCGTGGTCCCCGTGGTGAAAGCACTCGACCCGATGCAGGTGAACGCGGTCTGGATTCGGTGGTCCGCGGCCCAGAACGGGAGGATGTCGAGCAGCCGGGTAGCCGCGGTCACGTTGTGCACGATCGCCAGCACTGAGCGTTCCACTCGAACCGTGCGCCACGAGCGGCCGGCGGAACCGGCCAGCAACTCACTCCACCGCAGCACGCCCACGGCCCGAATGCTACCCAAGCGCCTCATCCGGACGAACGAGGTGAACGTCCGGCCGGCTGAGCGGTTCCCGCCTCAGGCCCCGACGTAGTCCGCCAGGTGCTGGGCGGTGCGGGTGCTGCGGGCCGCGACCAGGTCGGCCGGGGTGCCTTCGAAGACGACGCGGCCGCCGTCGTGGCCCGCGCCCGGACCGAGGTCGATGATCCAGTCGGCGTGCGCCATCACCGCTTGGTGGTGCTCGACGACGATCACCGACTTGCCGGAGTCCACCAGCCGGTCCAGCAACCCGAGCAGCTGCGCCACGTCCGCCAGGTGCAGGCCGGCGGTCGGTTCGTCGAGGACGTAGACGCCGCCCTGCTCCGCCAGGCGGGTGGCCAGCTTCAGCCGCTGCCGCTCGCCACCGGACAGCGTGGTCAGCGGCTGGCCGAGGGTGAGGTAGCCGAGTCCCACGTCCGCGAGCCGGCGCAGCACCCGGTGCGCGGCGGGGGTCTTCGCCTCGCCGTCGCCGAAGAACTCCTCCGCCCGCGCCACCGACATCGCCAGCACCTGGCTGATGTCCCGGCCGCCGAGCCGGTGCTCCAGCACCGCCGGCTGGAACCGCTCGCCCTCGCACTCCTCGCACGTGGTGGCGACCCCGGCCATCATCGCCAGGTCCGTGTAAACCACCCCGGCACCGCCGCAGCCGGGGCAGGCACCCTCGGAGTTCGCGCTGAAAAGCGCCGGTTTCACGCCGTTGGCCTTCGCGAAGGCCTTGCGGATCGGGTCGAGCAGCCCGGTGTAGGTGGCGGGGTTGCTGCGCCGCGAACCGCGGATCGGGGACTGGTCCACGGAGACCACCCCGGCGTCCTTCGGCAGCGAACCGTGCACCAGGGAGCTCTTGCCGGACCCGGCGACGCCGGTGACGGCGACCAGCACGCCGAGCGGGATGTCCACGTCCACGTCCCGCAGGTTGTGCGCGCGGGCGCCGCGCACCTCGATCGTCCCGGACGGCTCCCGGACCGAGGTCTTCAGCGCGGCCCGGTCGTCGAGGTGCCTGCCGGTGGTGGTGCCCGCCGCCCGCAACCCCGCCACGTCACCTTCGAAGCACACCTCGCCGCCGTCCGTCCCGGCGCCCGGCCCGAGGTCCACGACGTGGTCGGCGATGGCGATCGTCTCCGGCTCGTGCTCCACCACCAGCACCGTGTTCCCCTTGTCCCGCAAGCGGAGCAGCAGGTCGTTCATCCGCCGGACGTCGTGCGGGTGCAGGCCGGTGGTGGGCTCGTCGAAGACGTAGGTGACGTCGGTCAGCGAGGAACCGAGGTGCCGCACCATCTTCACCCGCTGCGCCTCGCCGCCGGACAGGGTGCCCGCGGGCCGGTCCAGCGACAGGTAGCCGAGCCCGATCTCCACGAAGGACTCCAGCGTCCCGCGCAGCGAGGTGAGCAGCGGCGCCACCGACGGCTCGTCCAAGCCGCCGATCCACCCGGCGAGGTCGCTGATCTGCATCGCGCACGCGTCCGCGATGCTCACCCCGCCGATCTTCGAGGAGCGGGCCGCCGCGGTGAGCCGGGTGCCGTCGCAGTCCGGGCAGGTCGCGAACGTGACCGCGCACTCCACGAACGCCCGGACGTGCGGCTGCATCGACTCGACGTCCTTGGCCAGGAACGACTTGCGGATCTTCGGGAGCAGGCCCTCGTAGGTGAGGTTGACGCCCTCCACCTTCACCTTCGTCGGCTCGCGGTGCAGGAAGTCGCGCATCTCCCGCTCGGTGAAGTCGCGGATCGGCTTGTGCGGGTCCAGGAATCCGGATTCGGCGTAGACGCGGACCGTCCAGAAGTTGTCCGACTTCCAGCCGGGGATGGTGAACGCGCCCTCGGACAGCGACTTGGAGTCGTCGTAGAGCTCGGTGAGGTCGATGTCGGAGATGCTGCCGCGGCCCTCGCAACGCGGGCACATGCCGCCGGTGACGCTGAACTCGCGGCGTTCCTTCACGGTCCGCCCGCCGCGTTCCGTCGTCACCGCGCCCGCCCCGCTGAGCGAGGCCACGTTGAACGAGAACGCCTGCTGCGAACCGAGGTGCGGCGTCCCGAGCCTGCTGAACAGGATGCGCAGCATCGCCCCGGTGTCGGTGGCGGTGCCCACCGTGGAGCGCGGGTCGGACCCCATCCGCTGCTGGTCCACGATGATCGCGGTGGTCAGCCCGTCGAGCACGTCCACCTCGGGCCGCGCCAGGGTCGGCATGAAGCCCTGCACGAACGCGCTGTAGGTCTCGTTGATCATCCGCTGCGACTCGGCGGCGATGGTGCCGAACACCAGCGAGCTCTTGCCGGAACCGGACACGCCGGTGAACGCCGTCAGCCGCCGCTTGGGGAGCTCGACGCTGACGTCCCGCAGGTTGTTCACCCGCGCGCCGTGCACCCGGATCAGGTCATGGCCGTCGGCGGCGTGGCGCGCCCGCTGGTCGTTGCTCATCGTCGTCTCCCGGTGCCTGGCGGTGGATCGGTGGCCGGCCGTGCGGTCGGGTGGTGACCCCGCCGCGCGCCCGATCCCGCACCGATCCGCGTTCCGCGACCCCCGCGCGCACTCCGGCGGACCGTGCGGGAGGCAGCCTAGGCGCTCACCCCGACGGCGCGAGCGGTCCAGCCGCCGGCGGTGCCGCCGTGCTGCCGCGCACGGCGAGCGCGGGGGTGAGCAACCGGTCGGACGGGGTGGTGCGCTGCCCGTCGAGCCGCTCCGCGCAGGCCTCGACGGCGAGGTCGGCCATCGTCGCGGTGTCCTGCCGCACGGTCGTGAGGTCCACGTACGGCAGTCCCGCGACCCGGCTGTCGTCGTAGCCGACCACCGAGAGGTCCCGCGGCACGCGGAACCCGCCGCGCAGCGCGGTGCCGACGAACCCCGCGGCGCACAGGTCGTTGCCCGCCAGCACGGCGGTGGGCGGCCGCGGATCCGCGAGCAGCCGCCGCGCCGCGTCCGCGCCGGACTCCTCGGTGTAGTCGCCGGGCAGCACCCGCACGTGCGCGGCAAGCCCGTGCGCGCGCATCGCCGCCCGGTAGCCGTCGCGGCGCGCGGCGGCGCCGGGCAGCGTGCCGCCGTCGACGTGCGCGATGTCGCGGTGGCCGAGCCCGGCGAGGTGGTCCACGGCCAGCCGGGCTCCGGCGTCGTCGTCGGTGCGCACGCTGTCGATGCCGTCCGCGCCGGTGCGCTGGCCGATCTCGACGACGGGCACCCGCTCGGCGACCTTCGCCAGGTGCGCCGGGGCCTCCACGGCGAGCCCGATGAGGACCAGCGCCTCGCAGCGCAGCCCGAGCAGTTCGTCGACGGTGCGTCGCACGGTGCGGCTGGGCAGGATCGCGCTGAGCACCACGCCGTAGTCGAGCCGGGCCGCGGCGGTGTAGAGCGCTTCGACCACGTGCGGGTCCAGCGCGTGCCCGAGGGTGAACAGCACGCCGAGCTGCCTGCTGCGGGCGCGGCGCAGCAGCTGCGCGGCGAGGTCGGCGTGGTAGCCGAGGTCTTCGGCGATGCGCAGCACGTGGTCGCGGGTGCCCGCGTTCGGGCCGGGCTTGTCGCCGAGCACCAGGGACACGGTCTGCCGGGAGACCCCGGCCGCGGCGGCGACGTCGGCCATGGTGGTGCGCCTGCCAGCGGGTTCCCGCATCCCGTCCCTCCGCGCCGTCGCCTCCGGGTGGTCGGCATGGTAGCCGGTGCCCGGTCGCGGGTGAGATCACAGCGGCGCGGCTTGAAACGGGGCCGCGGTGGCTGCGACCCTGTTTTGGCACGTGCCAAACGATCGGCCGCGTGCCCTCGCGGCGAGTCCGGTGTCGTGCCGCCGACGATCCTCCGACCCCTGGTGAAAGGTCCGGCCCGATGGTTCTGGCGTTGCTGGCGCTCGCCCTGGGGGCGTTCGCGATCGGCACCACCGAATTCGTGATCATGGGGCTGCTCCCGCAGGTCGCGGGCGGTCTCGGCATCTCCATCGCCTCCGCCGGGCACCTGGTGTCCGCGTACGCGCTGGGCGTGGTGATCGGCGCGCCGCTGCTGACCGCGCTGGGCACCCGGCTGCGGCGCAGGAACGCGCTGCTGGCATTCCTCGGGGTGTTCGTGCTCGGCAACCTCGCGACCGCGCTCGCCCCCGGCTACGGGGCGGTGTTCGCGGCCCGGCTGCTGGCGGGGCTGCCGCACGGCGCGGTGCTCGGCGTCAGCACCCTCGTCGCCGCGCACCTGGTGGGACCCGTGCGGCAGGCCACCGCGGTCGCCCGGGTGCTGCTCGGGCTCACCGTCGCCAACATCGTCGGGGTGCCCGCGGGCACCTACCTGGGCCAGGTGTTCGGGTGGCGGGCCGCGTTCCTCGTGGTCGCCGTGCTCGGCGCGGTCGCCGTCGCCGGGGTCGCCGCGTTCGTGCCGCACGTGCCGGTCGCCGCGGGCGGTGGGCTGGGCCGCGAGCTGCGGGCGCTGGGCCGTCGGCAGGTGTGGCTCGGCCTGGTCACCGCCGTGTTCGGCTTCGCGGGCGTGTTCGCCGTCTACAGCTACATCTCGCCGATGATGACCGAGCTCGCCGGGCTGCCCGCGGCGGCCGTGCCGGTGGTGCTGGCGCTGTTCGGCGTCGGCATGACCGCCGGATCGCTGGTGGTCGGGCCGCTGGGGGACCGGGCGCTGCGCCCGACGATCTACGGGGCGCTGGCCGCGCTGGCGGTGGTGCTGGTCGTGTTCGCCTGGGCGGTGCACACCCCGTGGGCCGCGGTGCTGCTGACGGTGCTGCTCGGCGCGGTCGGGTTCGGGGTCACCGCACCGCTGCAGGTGCTGATCATGAAGAAGGCCGGGGACGCGCCGACGATGGCGGCCGCCTCGAACCACTCGGCGTTCAACCTGGCCAACGCGGGCGGGGCGTGGCTCGGCGGGGTCGGGATCAGCGCCGGGTTCGGCTACACGTCCCCGGCGATCATCGGCGCCGTGCTCACCGTCGTCGGGCTCGGGCTGGCGCTGCTCGCCGGACGCCTGGACCGCGGCGACGGGGCGGGACCGGAGGTCGTGGGGGGGGGGGGGGGGCGGCCCCCCCGGGGGCGGGGGGGCGCCCCCCCCCCGCCGCGCCCCCCCCCGCCCCCCCCCCCCCCCCCGGGCGGCCCCCCCCCCGGGGGGGGGGGGGCCCGCCCCCCCCCGCCCCGGGGCGGGGGGGGGGCCCCGGGGGGCGGGGGGGGGGGGCACCCGCGCCCGCGCGGACGAGCTCTGCGCCGACCGCGACTGAGCGGCCCGCAGGCGCCCGGTCCGGCCCCGAGGCGGATCAGCCGACGCGGTCGTCGGAGCGGGGGACCAGGCCGGACGGCGGCACCAGGCCCCACCGCTCCAGCTGCGCCCGGACCTGCTCGGCGGCGTCGATGTTCAGCGGCCCGGACGTCCACATCGAGTACGGCAGGTTGAGGAACCGCTGCTCGGTGACCGCCCGCAGCCGGTCGATGCCGGGCCGCGCCCGCAGCATCGCCACCTTCTCCGCGAAGGTCTGCGGCGGGTAGTCCACGAACAGGAACGCGTCCGGCTCGGAGGCGGCGACCCGCTCCCAGGACACCTTCGTCCAGGTGTCGCGGACGTCCTCGATGGCGTTGCGCCCGCCCGCCGCGTCGATGATCGCCTGCGGCCCGCCCTTGTTCCCGCTGGAGAACACGGTGTCGCTGGCGCTGTCGAACAGGAAGATCGTCGGCTTGCGCCGCGGTTGCGGGGCGGCGCGCAGCGCGTCGAGCCGGCGCTGGACGTCGGCGTTGACCCGCGCGGCCTGCTCGGTGCGCCCGGTGATCTCGCCGAGGTTGGTGAGGTCGGTGCGCAGCGCCTGCCACGGTTCGACGATGCCGCGGGCCCTCCCAGCGCCCTGCCGGCAGCTCTCGGTCAGCACGTACCCGGCGATTCCGGCGCCGCGCAGGCCGTCCGGGGTGAGCCGGGTCGATTCGCTGTAGCCGTAGTTCCACCCGGCGACCACCACGTCGGGTCGTTGCGCCAGCACCGTCTCCCGCGAGGGGGAGGAGGGCGCGACGACGGGCAGCCGGTCCACCGCGTCCCCGTAGTGGCGGCGCAGCACGTCGGCGTCGCGCTGCAGGCTGGACACGGCGGCGACCTGCTGCTGCGCGCCGAGCGCCAGCACCATCGAGATCATGTTGCCGTCGTTGACGAACATCCGCTGCGCGGGGGCGGGGAACTCGGCGGGAGCTCCGCAGTTGTCGACGGTGATCGTCGGCCCGCCCGGCCCGCCGGGCGCGGCGGTCCCGCAGGAGGCCAGCAGGGCGGCGGCGGTGACCGCGATCAGCGTCCGGGCGTGTCGTCGCATGGTGCGTCCTCGTTCGGTGCGGCCCCGATGAGCAGGTGGGTCCTGCCGGTCCGGGGATGGGTGACGGGCGTGGCTTCGACGCCGAAGACCTCGCGGACCACCTCGGGCGCGAGCGCCTCGTCCGGTGCGGCCGGCGGGCGGGCGGTGCCCTCGTGCAGCACCAGCACCCGGTCGCAGGTGGCGGCCGCCAGCGCCAGGTCGTGCAGGCTGAGCACGCAGGTCCGGTCGGAGGCGCGCACCAGCCGCAGCAGCTCCAGCTGGTGGTGCGCGTCGAGGTGGTTCGTCGGTTCGTCGAGCAGCAGCAGCGGAGTGCGCTGGGCGAAGCCGCGGGCCAGCAGCACCCGCCTGCGCTCCCCGCCGGAGAGCCGATCCACCGGCCGGTCCTCGAAACCGGCCAGGTCCACCGCGCGCAGCGCCTCGGCCACCGCCGCGCGTTCGGCGTCGCCGCCGCCGGACCACGGCGCCCGGTAGGGCGTGGTGCCGAGCGCGACGAACTCGCCGACCAGGAAGTCCGGCGGCAGGTCCTCCTCCTGCGGGACCAGCGCGACCCGGCGCGCCCGCCGCCGGGCGGTCAGCCGGTGCAGCGCGGTGCCGTCGACCAGCACCTCCCCGGCCGCCGGGCGCAGGATCCCGGCGAGCGCGCGCAGCAGCGTGGACTTCCCGGCGCCGTTGGGCCCGACCACGCCGATCGTCTCGCCCGCGGTGGCGCTCCAGGTCAGCTCGCGCAGCACGGTGCGGTCGCCGAGCGCGCAGCGCAGCCCGGTCACCTGCACCGGCGCGCTCACGACGCACCGCCGTAGGCGTAGCGGCGCCGCCCCAGCAGCACCAGGAACACCGGCGCCCCGATCAGCCCGGACACCACGCTGAGCGGGATCTCGGTGGGCCGCACCAGCACCCGCGTCGCGACGTCCACCCACAGCAGGAACAGCGCCCCGGCGAGCGCGGCGACCGGCAGCAGCGCCCGGTGCCGGGCGCCGACGACGAGCCGGGCGATGTGCGGGACGACGAGCCCGACGAACCCGATGCCGCCGGAGACCGCGACCAGCACCCCGACCAGCACGGCCAGCAGCACGAACAGCGCGATCCGCAGCGCCCGCACCGGCACGCCCAGCGCGGCCGCGGTGTCCGGCCCGGTGCTGAGCGCGTCGAGCCAGCCGCTGCCCGCGAACAACGCGACGCCCGCCACCGCCACGACACCGGCGGGCAGCGCGAGCTGCGACCACTCCGCCCCGGCGAGGCTGCCCAGCAGCCAGAACAGCACCGACTGCGCGGCGGCCGGATCGGAGCTGCGGAACACCAGGAAGCTCGCGACGGAGGAGAACGCGGAGCCGAGCACCGTCCCGATCAGCACCAGCCGCAGCGGGGTCAGCCCGCCCTGCGCCACCGCGATGCCGAAGACCAGCAGCGCCGAGCACAGCGCCCCGGTCAGCGCCCCCGCCGACAGCGCCCAGATCCCGGCCCCGGCGAACAACCCCGTCGTGATCACCAGGGTGGCGCCGACCCCGGCGCCGGAGGACACCCCGAGCAGGTACGGGTCGGCGAGCGGGTTGCGCACCAGCGTCTGCATCGCGGCCCCGGCCAGCGCCAGCCCGGCGCCGACGACCACGGCCAGCAGGGCCCGCGGCAGCCGCAGGTTCCAGACGATCGTGTCGTGCACCAGGTCGGCGGGGACCCCGCCGGTGATCCGGCTCAGCAGTGCGTCGGCGACGGGACCGATCGGGAGCGGTTCGGCGCCGAACGCGGTGGACAGCCCGGTGCTGACCGGCAGCAGCGCGCACAGCAGCAGCACGACCAGCGGGGCGCGCAGCCTGCGCGGCGGTGACCCGCGCCGGGTGGTGTCGGGACGTGGCGGCACGGGAGCGGCACCCTCCTCGGGCTGGCGCGGCCCGGGTAGCGGTCGGTGCGACGGGAGGGGTCTGGCTCCCGGGCGCCTGGCCCGGTCACAGTGGCGCGACCGCTCCGAACTTCCATCGGATTCCCTCGCCGTCACCTGTTCGGGAGGATCTTAGGCGTCGGCGGGGTCTCCGGGAGCCGTGCCTGCTGTCCGCTCGGTCACAGCGCACCACCCGCTTCCTGCGACGTCCCGGATAGTGGATCATGGAGCGGGCTCCCCGCCGCTCGCCCTATGCTCCCTGCACGGTGCCGTGATCCGGGCGCTGTGGAGTGTGAGGGAGTCGCCGATGCGACATGCGCTCAAGTGCGCGGTGCTGTTCCTGATCATGGCGGTGGTCGCGCCTGCCCAGGCGGCCGCGGCGCAGGCGCCACCGGACGACCGGCCGGTGGTCAAGGTCGGCACCGAGGGCACCTATCCGCCGTTCTCGTTCCACGAAACCGGCAGCGAGGACCTCACCGGCTACGACGTCGACGTGATCAAGGCGATCGCGGACCGCGCCGGGTGGCGGATCGAGTTCGTCGAGACGCAGTGGGACGCGATCTTCCCGGCGCTGGACGCGGGCCGCATCGACGTCATCGCCAACCAGGTGTCGGTCAACGAGGAACGCGCCGCCAAGTACGGGTTGTCCGAGCCCTACACGTACTCCCGCGGCGTGGTGGTGCGCCGCACCGGCGACGAGAGCATCAAGACGCTCGACGACGTCCGCGGCCGCACCACCGCCCAGTCCAGCACCAGCAACTGGGCGCAGGTCGCGCGCGACGCCGGGGCGAACGTGGAGGCCGTCGAGGGCTTCGCGCAGGCCGCCGCGCTGCTCACCCAGGGCCGGGTGGACGCGATCGTCAACGACAACATCGCGGTGCTCGACTACCTGGCCAGCACCGGGTCGAAGGACGTGGAGATCGCCGGGGACGCCGGCGGCGAGACCAGCGAGCAGGTCCTCACCTTTCGCAAGGACGACGGCGCCCTGCTGGAGCAGGCGGACCGGGCGATCGGCGAGCTGAAGGCCGACGGCACCCTCGCCGAGATCTCCCGCGGCTACTTCAAGGCCGACGTCTCGGTGCCCGACGGCGGCGACGCCGACCTCTCCGGGCGCGAGCGCACCAGCACCTGGCAGGTGGTGGCGGGCACGGCCTGGCCGATGTTCCTGGGCCTGGTGCAGGTGACGATCCCGCTGACCGCGTTGAGCTTCGCCATCGGCCTGGCGCTGGCGCTGGTGGTGGCGCTGGCCCGGATCTCGCCGTACCGGGTGTTGTCCGGGTTGGCGCGCGCGTTCATCTCGATCATCCGGGGGACGCCGCTGCTGCTGCAGCTGTTCATCGTGTTCTACGGGCTGCCGCAGCTGGGCGTGAAGTTCCCGCCGTTCACCGCGGCGGTGATCGCGTTCAGCCTGAACGTGGCCGGGTACGCCGCGGAGGTGGTGCGCTCGGCGATCCTGGCGGTGCCGAAGGGCCAGTTCGAGGCGTCGGCGACGATCGGGCTCGGCTACTGGCAGACCCTGCGGCGGATCGTCCTGCCGCAGGCGACGCGCACCGCGGTGCCGCCGCTGTCGAACACCTTGCTGTCGTTGCTGAAGGACACCTCGCTGGGCTCGGTGGTGCTGCTGACCGAGCTGTTCCGGCAGGCGCAGCTGGCCGCGGCGGAGAGCAACGAGTTCCTCGCGCTGTACGCCTTCGCCGGGCTGTACTACTGGATCATGTGCGTGGCGATCTCGGCCGCGCAGAAGCGACTGGAAACCCGACTGGACAGGTACGTGGCGCGATGACCGAGACCGCGGAGCAGAACCCCGAACCCCGGATCCGGGTGCGCGGGCTGGAGAAGTCCTTCGACGACCGGAAGGTGCTGCGCGGCATCGACTTCGAGGCCGCGCGCGGCACTTCGACCGTCGTGGTGGGACCGTCCGGTTCGGGCAAGACCACCGTGCTGCGCTCGTTGAACGCGCTGGACGTCCCGGATTCCGGGGTGATCGGCATCGACGACGTGGAGGTCGACTTCGCGGCGTTGCCCGCCGGGAAGGCCGGGCGTCGCGAGGCGGCGCGGCTGCGCGCGCAGAGCGGCATGGTCTTCCAGTCGCACAACCTGTTCCCGCACCGCACGGTGCTGGAGAACGTCATCGAGGGCCCGGTCGTCGCCCAGCGCCGGCCGCGCGAGCAGGCCGTCGCCGAGGCGAAGGCGCTGCTGGAGCAGGTGGGGCTCGGCGACCGCGCCGACACCTACCCGTTCCAGCTCTCCGGCGGGCAGCAGCAGCGCGTCGGCATCGCCCGCGCGCTGGCGCTGGAACCGCGCGTGGTGCTGTTCGACGAGCCGACCTCGGCGCTGGATCCGGAGCTGGTCGGCGAGGTGCTTGCGGTGATCAAGGACCTGGCGGCGGCGGGCTGGACGACGGTCATCGTCACCCACGAGATCCGCTTCGCCCGGCAGGTCGCCGATCAGGTGCTGTTCCTGGACGACGGCGCGATCGTGGAGCGCGGCAGCGGCGACCAGGTGCTGGCCGAGCCGCGGGAGGAGCGGACCCGGCGGTTCCTGCGGCGCATCCTGAACGAGTGAGCCCGGTGGGGGCGTCTCCACCGGATCGCCCCCGCCGGGCCGGCGCGTCCCGCCCTCGGCGCCGGTGGCCCGCCGCGCGCGGGGCCGTCACTGCGGCGCGGGCACGAGTCCTTCGGCGACGAGCCCGGCGAACACGGCCTCGCTCAGCGCGTTGACCGCGCTCAACGGCCGCACCATCACCGTGAACTCGGAGATCAGCCCGGCCGCGTCCAGCTGGACGAGATCGATGCCGTGGACCTCCTTGCCGCCGACGGTCGCCCGGAAGATCAGCACGTGCGAGTCGGCGTCGCCGCCCGCCGCGGTCTCCGCGGTGCCCTCCAGGGCGCCCGCGTAGCGGAACTCCTCGAAGACCCGGCGGAACAGCACGTCGAACACGCCGAGCACCAGGTCCCTGCCTTCGAACGGCCGGAACTTGACCGGGCTGAAGAACCGCGGCTCGGCCGCGAACAGCGGTTCCAGCGCGGCGGTGTCGCGCCGCTCGACGGCGTCGCGGAAGCGGTCGATGGTGTTCACGCGGTCTCCTGGTCGACGAGCTGCACGGTCCGGGAGTCGACCGTAGTGCGGCCGGGGCCCCCGGTCGAGGACGAGTTCCGACGGCCGCCGCGCAGCGGTCAGTCGTCGCTCTTGACCTTGCGCATGATCAGGTGGGAGTCGACGCGGGCGACCGCGCGCAGCGCCATGAGCTTGCCGGTGAGGAACTCCTCGAACGCGGACTGGTCCTCGACGGCGACGCGGATCAGGTAGTCGGGGCGGCCGAACAGGCGGTGGAACTCGACGACCTCGTCGTACTCGCTGATCGTCGATTCGAGCTCCTCGACGGTCTGCAGGTCGTTGATGCTGATCTCCAGCGAGACCATCACCTCGAACCGGCGGCCCACCGCGGCGGGGTCGATGCGGGCCCGGTAGCCGGCGATGATCCCGTCGTCCTCCAGCCGCTTGACCCGGCGCAGGCAGGGGGCTGGGGTGAGCCCGACGCGCTTGGCGAGCTCCACGTTGGTCAACCGGCCGTCCTGGCGCAGGTGGAACAAAATGTCGTGATCAGTGCCATCGATCATCATTTGATTGCTCATATCTCGAAATATCGGCCCTCGTCGGCAACCATATTACGCGTTCTGAAAACTATGATTGCAGGCATGACCTCGCATTCCGCCGTCCTCGAACGCTGCCCTCCCGCGCCGCCCGAACCCGCCGTGCGCCACGCCGACCTCCGGGCGGCGCTGCGGGATTCGAGCTCGGTGGGGCTGGCGCTGTTCCCGCTGGGGATCGCGTTCGGGATGCTGGTGGTGCACTCGGGGCTGGCGTGGTGGTGGGCGACGGTGTTCACCACGTTCATCTACGCGGGTTCGCTGGAGTTCCTGCTGGTCGGGCTGGTGCTGGTGGCGACGCCGCTGGCGCAGGTGGCGCTGACGGCGCTGCTGGTGAACTTCCGGCACGTGTTCTACGCGCTGTCCTTCCCGCTGCACCGGGTCACCGGCCGCTTCGGCAAGGCCTACAGCACGTTCGCGCTGACCGATGAGGCCTACGCGGCGAGCACCAGCGAGTCGGCGCGGTCCTGGACGGGCCGCCGCATCGTCTGGTTGCAGGTGCTGTGCCAGGTGTACTGGGCAGGTGGGGCCACCGCCGGGGCGCTGGTGGGGACGGTGCTGCCGTTCGAGCTGGCCGGGCTGGACTTCGCGCTGACCGCGCTGTTCGTGGTGCTGGCGGTGGACGCGTTCCGGGAGCGGCGCGACATCCCGACCCCGGTGCTGGCGCTGGTGTGCGCGCTGGTGGCGATGGTGCTGTTCCCGCAGCAGCTGCTGCCGGTGGCGTTCGGCCTGTTCACCGCCGCGCTGCTGCTGGTCCGCCTGGTCGCGCGGAAGGGAAGCGCTCGTGCCTGAGACGCCGTACCTGGTGGCGGTCGTCGCGGTGTGCACCGCCGTGACGTGGGGAGTACGGGCGCTGCCGTTCGCGGCGCTGGCCCCGTTGCGGGACAGCGAGCTGGTGCGCCACCTGGGGCAGCGGATGCCCGTCGGCGTGATGGTCGTGCTCGCCGTCTACACGGTGCACGGCACCACGGCGCCGGAGGTCGCGCCGGTGGGGCTGGCGCTCGCGGCGACGCTCGGATTGCACCTGTGGCGCGGGAACGCGCTGCTGAGCATCCTCGGCGGCACCGCGGTGCACGTGCTGCTGGTGAGCACCCTGTTCGCGACCGCCTGATGCGGACGGTCAGTCGCAGGCGATGACCGCCGGGGTGCCGGTGGAGCTGAGCTGCTTCACGTAGGCGTCGTCGGCCTGCTCGCGAGCCGCGTCCAACTGGTCGCAGGCGCTCGCCTCGTCCGCGAACGGTCCGAAGTAGACGGAGTAGATCGCCTTGCCGCTCGTGCTCGTCTTCGCCGTGGCACCGCACGGCGTCGACGGGACGTGCAGGTAGTCGGAGCCGGGGAACTCGTCGAGCAGCCGCTGCACGGTGCTCGCCTCGAACGCGGCGCCGACCACCACGGCGTAGGAGTCGTTGCAGACCGGGGTGCTCACCGGCACCGACACCCCGAGGTCCGCGTCCACCAGCGCCCCCGGCACCGCGGTGATCCGCCGGTCGTCGGTGGGCTGCCAGCGACCGTTCGGCGTCAGCGTCCACGCCGCGCTCGCCACCAGCACCGCGCCCAGCACCGCGAGGCCCGCGATCACGAGCCTGCGGCGGGACTTCCGGCGCGGTGGTTCCGCGGGCTGCCGCGCGGTCGCGGTGCGCGGCGCGGTCGGTGCGGCGTGCAGCGCGGCGCGCGCCTCATCGGCCAGCTCGCCCGCCGAGCCGAACCGGTGCGCGGGATCCTTCGCCATGCCGCGCGCGATCACCGCGTCGAACGCGGGACCCAGGTGCGGCGCGGTGGTTCCCGGCCGCGGCGGGTCGTCGTTGAGGTGCGCGCTGATCATCGCGACGGTCGCTTCGCGCTGGAACGGCTTGCGGCCGGTGAGGCATTCGTAGAACAGGCAGGTCAGCGAGTACACGTCCGAGCTCGGCTCCGCCGGCCCCTCGCCGAACCGCTCCGGCGCCATGTACGCCAGCGTGCCGACGGTGACGCCGGTGGAGGTCGCGGCCGTCCCCGTGCTCGCCGCGTAGGCGATGCCGAAGTCCACCAGGTACGCGAACCCGGTGCGGCCGACCAGCACGTTCGACGGTTTCACGTCGCGGTGCACCAGCCCGTCGGCGTGGGCGGCGTCCAGCGCGTGGGCGACCTGCTCCAGCAGGCCCACGGCCCGGTCCGGGTCCAGCGGCCCGTAGCTCGCCAGGTGCGTGGCCAGGTCGGTGCCGTCCACCAGCCGCATGTCCAGGTACAGCCGGCCGTCGATCTCCCCGTAGGAGTGGATCGGGATCACGTGCGGGTCGCGCAGCCGCGCGGTCGCCTGTGCTTCGCGCTGGAAGCGGCGGCGGAACTCGGCGTCCTCGGCGTGGCGCTCCGCGATCAGCTTGAGCGCGACGGTCCGCTGATGCCTGCTGTCGTGCGCCCGGTGGATCTCCCCCATGCCGCCGCGGGCGATCAGGCCTTGGACCACGTACGGACCGAACTGCCACTCCACCCGTGCGACTCCTCCCCTGGTGTGCCGGGGGAGAGTCTAGGAGGTGGGCGACCCGCCGATGTGCTGCGTTCGCCGGATCACGCCCGGCTGCCGGAAGGCCGCGCATCCGGTCCGACCTGCGCTGTTCCGTTCGGTCCCGCCGGTTGCGCCGATCGGTCCAGCGGGACGGCGGTGCGGCCGGGAGGTTGGTTCCGGCGCCGCGGTGTGGTGGGGTGCCAGTGGTCTTCGCGAGGAGGTGGGCGAGTGGTGGCACCGGTTTCGCCGGAGGTGCCCGGGGTCGAGCACCGGTACGTCCAGGTCGGTGGGCTCCGGGTGCACGTCGCCGAAGCGGGCTCGGGCCCGCCGCTGGTGCTGCTGCACGGCTGGCCGCAGCACTGGTACCTGTGGCGCCACCAGATCCCGGAGCTCGCGCGTTCGTACCGGGTGATCGCGCCGGACCTGCGCGGCCACGGCTGGACCGATGCTCCCGCCGGCGGCTACGACAAGGAGAACCTGGCGGCCGACCTGATCGGCCTGCTCGACGCGCTGGAGCTCGACCGGGTGCGGCTGGTCGGCCACGACTGGGGCGGCTGGACCGGTTTCCTCGCCTGCCTGCGCGCGCCGGAGCGGTTCGACCGGTTCCTCGCGCTGAACATCGCGCACCCGTGGCCGTCCCGGTCGCCCGCGGCGCGGCTGAGCCTGTGGCGGTTCTGGTACCAGGTGGTGGTGGGGTCGCCGCTGGGGTCGCTGCTGGTGCGCCGCACCCCGTTCATCTCCCGCGGCATCCTCGGCACCGTCGAACGCGGCGCGCTCGGGCGTGCCGAGCGGGACGCGTTCGCCGACCGCTGGCGGGATCCGGCGCGGGCGCGGGCCTCGGTGCAGCTGTACCGCACGTTCCTGCTGCGCGAGCTGCCCGCCGTGGCCCGCGGGCGCTACCGGGACTCGACGCTGACCACCCGGACCCGGCTGCTGTTCGGCACCGGCGATCCGGCGATCTCGCCCCGGCTGCTGGCGGGCTACGAACGCCACGCCGAGCGGATGGACGTGCGCTGGGTGCCCGGCGCGGGCCACTTCATCGTCGACGAACGCCCCGACCGCGTCCTCGCCGAGATCCAGGAGTTCATGGCGGAGTGATCCGGCGGTCAGCGCGGCCCGAGCAGGGCCCGCAGCCGCGGGGTGTCCGGGTGCTCGCCGAGGAAGTCGAGACGGGCGGTCGCCTGGTCCCAGCGGCGGCGCGCCCGCTCGGGTTCGCCCGTCGCGCGGTGCAGTACCACCAGGTCCGCGAGCACCCACGCCACGTGGTGCAGGTCGCCGCAGCGTTCCCAGTAGTGCTGGGCCTGCACGAGGTGCTCCACCGCCGGGCCGGCCCGCCGCATCGCGGCGTGCGCACCGCCGATCGCGTGGTGGGCGGCGGCGAGACCCATGTCGTCGCCGAGCTCCCCGAACAGGTCCAGGCCGGGCAGGCCGTGCTCCAGGGCCCGCTGCTGTTCGCCGATGCCGTTGCACGCCCAGCACAGGTAGACCAGCGAGTGCGCTCGACCGTACCGCTGCCCGGGGGCTTGGAAGTGCTCCAGCGCCCGCCGGTGGTGCGGGATCGCTCGCGCGGGGAGCCCGAGGCAGGTGTAGGCCCACCCGATGCTGTTCTGCCGGAAGGCCTCCCGCGACGGGTCGCCGGATCGCTCGCCCGCGTCGGACAGCAGGGCCAGCGCCTCGGCGTAGCGCTGCGCCCGCAGGTACCCGTTGGCGAGGTTCAGCTCGGTGATCTCCACGACGTCCGGTGCCTCGGTGCGCCGCGCCGCCTGCAGCGCGATCACGTGGCTGCGAATCCAGTCCGCGTGCAGGCTGCGCAGGTTCAGGAAGTCGGTGCTCGCCCAGGCGAGGCGCCAAGCGTGCTCGGGAAATCCGTGCTGCTCCGCGATGTCGACCGCACCGAGCAGGTTCTCGCGGTTGCGCTCGAACCAGCGCAGCGCCTCGTCACGGCCGCCGGGACGGTCCGGTTCGACGTCGTTGTCCGGTGGTCCCGGCACGATCGCGCGAGCCTGCTCGGTGATCAGCGCCGCGGCGCCCGCAGCGGAGTGCAGGAAGTGGTCGAGCAGCCTGCGCCGGGCCGCGTAGCGATCGGTGTCGAGCAGTTCCTCGTCCGCACAAGTCCGCGCGTAGTCCAGCGACAGGTCCGAGAGCCGGTAGCCGTGCTTGTCCGGCTGGTCCAGCAGCCGCAAGTGCGCCAGCCGGTCCAGCAGTTTCCCGGCCTCGGCGCGCGGCAGGCCGCTGAGGGCGGCGGCCCCGGACATCTCGATCACCGGCCCCGGGTGCAACGACAGCAGGAGGAACAACCGCTGGGCCTGCGGGCCGAGGTCGTCGTGCGCGGTGGCGAAGGTGGCGCGCAGTGCGAGGTGCCCGTCGACTTCGAGCGCGTCGATGCGGTGGTGCCGGATGTCGGCGATGGTCTCGGACAGCGACGCGGCGGGGTGCCTGCTCGCGATGATGCCCGCGATGCGCAGCGCCAGCGGCAGATCTCCGCACAGGGCGGCGAGTTCGTCCAGTTCCGCCTCCGACGCGGGCCCGGGGTTCCCCGGGCGGCCCAGCGCAGCGTGCAGCAGTGCGATCGAGTCGGCCCGGGGCAGCGGTGGCAGTTCGATCCGGCGGGCGTCGTGGTGCAGCGCGAGGCTTTCCAGCCTGCGGCTGCTGGTGACCACGACGAGGCATCCGGGATGACCGGGCAGCAGCGGCTGCACCTGCTCGGCGCTGCGCGCGTTGCTCAACAGCACCAGAACCCGGCGGCCGGCCAGCGCGCTGCGCAGGCCTGCCGCCAGGTAATCCACTGTGGAGCGTTCGGGGACGTCGGAGTCGAGGGCGGCGAGGAAGTCGCGCAGCACTCCGGCGGTCGCGTGCCGGTCCAGGCCCTGGAGGTTCGCGTAGAGCTGTCCGTCCGGATAGCGATCGGCGAGCCGGTGCGCCAGCTGCAGCGCGAACGTGTGCTTCCCCGCTCCCGGCAGGCCTTCCACGATGAGCAGCCACGGTGGAACTCCCGGCGCGTCCTCCACCGCGGACAGCAGGCCGGCGAGCGCGCGGTCCCGTCCGACCGGGTGGGACGGCACGGCGGGCAGCTGCCGTGGTCGCATCGCCGGACGCGAACCCCCCGCTGCCGCACCGCCCTGGCGTGGCTGGCGCACGAACTTCCCCGCGGACCCGGTGGTCCGGGAGAGCCCACCGCTCGGCAATCCCCGTTTGGTCACCCCACCGGCGAGCGTCCACTGCGCCTCGCGTTCCGCGCCCGCCGTGCGCGGCCGTACGATCGGATCGTCCTGCTGCAGCAGCGAGGTGTGCAGTGCGCGGAGCCGGGCGGGCAGGTCAGTGCCTTCTTCCCGGTAGGTGGCGGACACTTCCACCACGTAGTCCCGCAGCCTGCGCAACTGACCCGCGGCGGCGAGCGCCCGCATCCGCAGGGCCACGATCTCCTCGTCGAGCTCGTGGTCCGACGGCACCCAGTCCAACTCGTTGAGCGCAGCCGACACCTGGCCTGAGTCGAGCAGGGTGCCGGCCAGAAGCCGGACACCCGCGATGCGGTCCCGCTCCAGCTGGGTGCGGAGTCGGTGCAGTCCCGGGCCGTCCACCCCGGCCAGCAGTTCGGACCCGCACTCGCCCAGCGCGCGGCGGCAGTGCTCCTCCACCTCGGTGCCGCTCGACTGCCGCGCCCGGTCCAGGTGGTGCCGGAACCGGTGGTAGTCCACCAGTTCGGGAGCCACGTCGAGCCGCCAGAACCCCGGCTTGGCGCGCGGCCAGTGCACCCCGTCGCCGCGGACTTCCGCGCGCAGCGTCGAGATGTAGCGGTACAGCGACTCCATCGACGGAGGGTGCTCGCCCCACACCTTGTCGACGACGCTGCGCTGCGACACCGCCTTGCCGGGGTTGACCAGCAGCACGACGAGGATTCCCAGCAGGCCGGGCCGCAGCTCGACCAGCTCACCGGAATCGGCACGCACCTCGACCGGGCCCAATAATCGGAACTCCATTCAGTTCCCCCTTCGAGTACCGCGCAGCGTTCAGTGAAGCACCCGATCCGCCGCGGGGAAGCGTTCATTCGGCGCAAGCATCCATACGGCGGTCCGGTTCACCGTCCAGCGGACGTACCTCCCGCTGCTCCAGCGGGCGTTCCACCCCGGTCCCGCACCGTGGGGTGCAGCGGGTGGTGCGGTCGCCCGCAGCGACGGGAGGGAGCAATCCGATGGGGAACCGGATCGTGGTCGCCGGAGTGGCGAGCTGGGGCATCAACATCGGGGTCGGAGAGCCGGCCGTGGACACCGCCGCGAGCGGATGGGATCCGCGCTGGCTCGCGAGCGGGCTCGGTGGGGCCGCCGGGCACATCTCGACGATCCTGCGGGCGCTGGGCGACGAGGTGGAGCTGTGCACGGTGGCGGGCCGGGACGCGATCGGCTCCCTGATCCGCGGGCGCCTCCGCGAGCACGGGCTGGACGGGCGGGGCGTGGTGGACCTCGGGGTGTCCGCCGAAGCCGCGGTGCTGGTCGCCCCGGACGGGCGGCGGGCGGTGCTGTCGCACTCGACGAGGATCGCCGCCGTGCAGTACCCGGAGGAGGTGTTCACCGAGATGGTGCGCGGCGCCGACCTGGCCGTGCTGACCAGCACGCCGTTCACCCGCCCGCTGCTGGCCGCGGCGGTGCTGCACGGGGTGCCGATCGCGGTGGACGTCAACGTGATCGCCGACGTGGAGGACGACTACTACGGGCCGTGGCTGGAGGTCGCCGACGTCGTGTTCTGCTCGCACGAGCGGTTGCCGTGCAGTGCGGAGCGCTGGCTCGCGCGGATCTTCGACCGCTACCCGGGCTGCCTGGTCGCGGCGGTGGGGCGCGGGCCGCTGGGCTGCGTGCTGGGGCTGCGCGACGGCAGGCTGGTGCGCGCGGAGGCGGTGGCCCCGCTGGGAGTGTGCAACACCTCCAGCGCCGGGGACTCGCTGTTCGCCGCGTTCCTGCACGGCTGGTTGAGCACCGGGAACGCGGCCGAAGCACTCCCGGACGCGGTGCTCTACGCGGGCTGGCGCATCGGGCACCGGTTCCCGTCCGGGGTGGCGCTGACCGCGACGGAGCTGGCGCGACTGCGGCAACGGCACCCGGTGCGGGTCACGCTGGACCGCTGGGACCGGTGAGCCGGTCGCGCAGCGGTGCCGCGGCGGCCTCGTCGCCCTGGTGCTCGAACAGGCGCAGCGCCGCGGCGAGTTGTCGCCGTTCGTCGGCCGGATGCCCTCGCGCGGCGGCGAGTTCGGCGCGCGCGCTGTGCGCGAGCGCCTGGCCGACGGGGGAGTCCAGCTCGTCCATCTCGGTGGCGCCCGCGTCGATCTCGGCGGCGGCCTCGGCGACCTCACCGGCGGTGACCAGCGACTCGCCGAGCACGAGCCGGGCGCGGGCGGCGTTGAACGGGTCCTGCGCCCGGTGCTCGCGCAGCAGTGCGGTCGCGGCGCGCACCTCGGTGAGCCCGGTGGCGACCTCGCCGATCCGCACGCCGGCCTGCCCGGAGAGCAACCTCGCCAGCGCGGCCTTCCGGGGGAATCCGGCGATGGCGAAACCTGTTTCGGCGTGCTGCGCGGAGGCCCGGGCCGCGAGGGCGTCGCCGCGGGCCAGTGCTAGCACGGCCTGGGCGTCGGCCGTGTCGGCCGCGCCGTAGGCGTCCCCGCTGCGGGCGTGCAGTTCGGCGCACCGGTGCAGCAACCGGTCCGCCACCGCCCATTCGGCGTGCCGGTGGTGCAGCATCGCCAGCCTGCGCGCGGTGCGCGCCTCCAGCTCGGGCTCGCCGAGCTCGCGAGCCGCGGCCAGGCACGCCTCGTCCACCGCGCGCCAGTCCGCGTGGTGGCCGCGGTACCGGAACAGCGGCCAGAGCAGGTAACCCAGCTGCCAGGCCGCCGCGAGAAGCCCGCCGTCCGCGGCCGCGCGCACCGCCCCGACCAGGTTGGCGCGTTCCTGCTCCAGCCAGTCCAGCGCCTGCCCGCGGTCGGCGAACTCGGCGGAATCCGCCTCCGGGAACGCGAATTCGTAGGCCGCGCCGCGCAGGTGCGGGGTGCAGAGCGCGGCGGCCTGCCCGGCGCGCCGGACGTAGTGCTCGACGATGCGCAGGAGCACCTCGGCGCGCCGTTCGGCGGTGTCGGTCACGTCCGCCTTCTCCTTGGCGTGCAACCGGATCAGGTCGTGGAACCGGTACCGGCCGCCGCGCACCTCTTGCAGCAGGTGCGCCTCCTGCAATGCCTCCAGCGGTTCGTCCAGCGCGGCCCGGCCGAGCCCGGTCGCGGCGGCCAGCACCGCGCGGTCGAACTCCGGGCCGGGATGCAGGCCCATCGCCCGGTACGTCCACCGGGCCGGGTCGGGGAGTTCTTGGTAGGACGCGTCGAAGACCGAACGCACCGATACCTCCTCGCCGCGCGAGAGCAGGCCGAGCCGCCTCTGCTCCTGCTGCAGTTCCGCCACCGTCTCGCCCAACCGCAGCAGTCGTCGCGAAGCCAGCCGGGCGGCGGTCACCGACAGTGCGATCGGCAGGCCGCCGCACAGCCGGACGAGTTCCCGCGCCGGCTCCGGTTCCGCGGATATCCGTTGCCTGCCGACGGCCTTGAGCAGCAGTGTCCGCGACGCGTCCGCGTTGAGCGGGCCCACGTCGATGAACCGGGCTCCATCGACGAGCAGGGAGCGCAGCATCCGACGGGTGGTGACCACAACGGTGCAGCTCGGTGCGGCGGGCAGCAACGCGCGGACCTGCGCGGCGGTCCAAGCGTTGTCGAGCAGGATCGCCACCGACCTGCCGGCCACCGAGGAGCGGAACCACGCCGCCCGAGGTCCGGTCCCGGCGGGCAGTTCTTCCGGTGGGACACCGAGCGCCCGCAGGAAATCACCGAGGACCGTGGCCGGGTCGGCCGGTCGGCCCGCGTCCGCGCCGGAGAGGTCCGCGTACAACTGCCCGTCGGCGAACCGGTCTCGGGCGCGGTGCAGCCAGGACAGCGCCAGTGCTGTCTTGCCGACACCGCCGAACCCGGACAGCACCACCAGCCCGCAGCGATCCGGGTGCGCCACCGGCCGGTCCAGCTCGTCCAGTTCAGCGTCCCGGTTGGTGAAGTGCGCGGGGGCGGGAGCCAGTTGCCGGGGCACGCCGCGCTCCGGACCGCGGTGGAAGTGGATCTGGCCGATCGAGCCGGCCTGCACCACCGGCCCGTGCGCGGTGCCGGAGAGCGCGTTCGCGGCCGATGACCCGGTTCCCGGCTGCACGAGCGGGAAGATCCCTGGTGGGTCTTCGGTGCCGGACACGACACGAATCACCCCCTTCCTGCACCGTACGCAGTGCCTCGGTCGGCGCGATGCCCGCCAAGCGAGTGGTCCGGCCCGGTGGCACGTACCCGAAGTCGATCTTGGGCTGGTCGGTGTGGCCGCGGCGGGGGATCCGGCCAAGATCACCGGATGGGGTGGCGGCCTGGCGGTGCTGCCGCCGTCGGCGCTGAGCACGGGCGATACGATGGACGGCCGTACGTTCGACGAGAAGAGAACCGCGTTGCCGAACACCCCGTTGCCGATGCTGGAGTGGACCGAGCGAGGGGAGCCGCGTTCGGCGATCTGGCGCTCGGAGAACGATGCGCCGCCACCGCGGCGGGTGGTGGTCGCCGACGACCGGCTCCGCGCGGACGACGCGCACAGCCAGGCGGCGGAAGGCACCGCTTTCCTGTGGCGGGGCGACTTCCACGGCGCGCGCAACCTGCTCACCGCGATGACCCGGCGGGTGGACCGCAAGCCGCTCGCCGAGATGGACACCCCCGCGCAGACCTTCCACCGGTACCGGCAGCGCCAGGCGCAGCGGTCCCGGCTGCTGGGCATGCTGCTGATCCCCGTCGATGCCGGGTGCGAGGTGCCGCTGCGCCGCGCGCCGGAGGTCCGGGACGCCTGCCTGGCCGCGGGTTGCCCCGCGGACGAGCCGTTCGTGCTGTCGCTGCGGGAACTGCTCGGCATCATCGGCGCGCACGAGTGGCGCCGCAACGGCATCGAGATCCCCGCGCTGGACGCGCGGATCCACCCGCACTACGGCGTGTTCGCCCCGCTGCGCTCCGACTACCTGGAGCTGATCGCCGCCGAACCGCTGCCGCCGGTGGGGACCGCGTTCGACCTCGGCACCGGCACCGGCGTGCTGGCCGCGCTGCTCGCCCGCCGCGGGGTGGGCCGGGTGGTCGCCACCGAGCTCGACGAGCGCGCGCTGGCCTGCGCGGCGGAGAACGTCGAGGCGCTCGGGCTGTCCGGCCGCGTCGAGGTGACCTCGGCCGACCTGTACCCGGAGAGCCGCGCGGGACTGGTGGTGTGCAACCCGCCGTGGCTGCCCGCGAAGCCCTCGGCGGCGTTGCAGCGCGCCGTCTACGACCCGGGAAGCCGGATGCTGCGCGGATTCCTCACCGGGCTCGCCGCGCACCTGGAACCGGGCGGGCAGGGCTGGCTGGTGCTGTCCGACCTGGCCGAGCTGCTCGGGCTGCGCACCCGGCAGGAGCTGCTGGACCTGATCGACGCCGCGGGCCTCGCCGTCGTGGGCCGCAGCGACGCGGCGCCCCGGCACCCGCGGTCCGCCGACACCGACGACCCGCTGCACGAGGCGCGGGCCGCCGAGACCGTGTCGCTGTGGCGGCTGGTGGCGCGGGACTGATTCCGCCGCCGGGAAACCGGCTCGGGAAGAGGGCGGTATTCGCACCGCCGATTCGGCGCGATGAATTCTCATCGCGCCGAATCACTCGGTTGGCCGTTGGCCTGGATCAGTGCGCTGGGTAACTTCTGGGCCGCCGGTGCAGGACGATTCGCACCAGTTCTTCCGCGCTGCCGCGGACGATTCCGCGGCGCACCGGGAATCGCGCCGGCCAGGGGTTTCGCCGCTTTTGCGCGCGTCATCGCGGACGTGTCCGGGGCAGTGGGGTTCCGATTCCGCGCACCGCCGAATTCCGAATCGAATCGTGTTCGGAAATCGGTGCGGAATCGTCCGGGATGGTGCGAGAAGATCTCATCCGAGAGGTGCCCATGCGAACACGTGAATCGTCGCGGCGCTCGGCGCCGAGCCCTCGCCCGCCGATGGCGCGGTCTCCCTGGGGCGGGCGGCGCGGATGAGCACCGGTGACAGGCGGGTGGTGCTCACCGGCATGGGCGTGCGGGCGCCCGGCGGGGACGGTGCTGCCGGGTTCTGGGACCTGCTCACCTCCGACCGCACCGCCACCCGCACCATCACCGCCTTCGACCCGGCTCCGTTCCGCTCCCGGATCGCCGCCGAAGTCGACTTCGACCCGGTGGCGGAGGGTTTCACCGCCCGCGAGGTCGCCGAGCGGGACCGGGTGGTGCTGCTCGCGATCGCCTGCGCGCGCGACGCGGTCCGGGACTGCGGACTGGACCTCGCGCGGCGGGACCCGACCCGCACCGCGGTGAGCATCGGCAGCGCCGTCGGCTCCACGATCAGCCTGGACCGCGACTACCGGCGGATCTCCCGCGGTGGGTCCACCTGGCTCGTCGACCACGCCCTGGCCTCGCCGCGCTCCCGCGACCACCAGGTGCCCGCGGCCCTCGCCCGCGACGTCGCCCGGGAGGTCGCGGCCGAAGGACCCGTCGCGGTGATCTCCACCGGCTGCACGTCCGGGCTCGACGCGGTCGGCCACGGCGCCGAGCTGATCCGCGACGGGCGCGCCGACGTCGTGCTCGCCGGCGCCGCGGACGCACCGATCTCGCCGATCACGGTCGCCTGCTTCGACGCGATCCGCGCCACCTCGCCGAACAACGCCGACCCGGCGCACGCGTCCCGCCCGTTCGACCGGCGCCGCGACGGCTTCGTGCTGGGGGAGGGGGCGGCGGTGTTCGTGCTGGAGGAACGCGCCGCCGCGCTGCGCCGCTGCGCCCGGGTGCACGCCGAGTTCGCCGGATTCGCCGGGCGCTGCAACGCCTTCCACATGACCGGGCTGCACCCGGAGGGCCGCGAGCTGTCCTGGGCGATCACCGCCGCGCTGCGTGCCTCGGGCCGGGGCCGGGTGGACTACCTCAACGCGCACGGCTCCGGGACGAAGCAGAACGACCGGCACGAGACCGCCGCGATCAAGCGCAGCCTCGGCGCCGCCGCGCACCGGATCCCGATCAGCTCCATCAAGTCCAAGGTCGGGCACTCGCTGGGCGCGATCGGCTCCGTGGAGCTCGCCGCCTGCGTCCTCGCGATGCGGCACGGGGTGGTCCCGCCGACCGCGAACTACGCCGAACCGGACCCGGAGTGCGACCTGGACTACGTGCCGGGCGAGCCGCGGGAAGCGGACCTGGACGTGGTGCTCAGCGTCGGCAGCGGCTTCGGCGGGTTCCAGAGCGCCGTCGTCCTCACCCGGGGGGACCGATGACGGAGGTGTGGGTGACGGGGATGGCCGCGATCGCCCCGAACGGCGTCGGCGTCGACGACTACTGGGACGCCACCCTGAGCGGCCGCAGCGGCATCTACCCGATCAGCGGGTTCGACGCCACGTCCTACCCGGTCCGGGTCGCGGGCGAGGTGCCCGATTTCGACGCGGGCCGCCACCTGCCGCCGCGGCTGCTCACCCAGACCGACCGGATGACGCGGTACGCGCTGGCCGCCGCCGACTGGGCGGTGGCCGACGCGGAGGTGCCGCCGGACGTCGACGGCGAGTTCGGAGTGCTCACCGCCGCCGCGGCCGGCGGGTTCGAGTTCGGCCAGCGGGAGCTGGAGAAGCTGTGGGGACAGGGCCCGGACCGGGTCAGCGCCTACCAGTCCTTCGCCTGGTTCTACGCGGTGAACACCGGCCAGATCTCGATCCGGCACGGCCTGCGCGGCACCGGTTCGGTGCTGGTCGCCGGGCAGGCGGGCGGGTTGGACGCGATCGCGGAGGCCGCGCGGATGCTGCGCCGCGGCACCACCACCCTCGTGCTCACCGGCGGGTTCGAGGCCTCGGTGTGCCCGTGGGGCCTCGTCGCCTGCGCCACGACCGGCACGATGAGCACCGAACCCGACCCGCGCTGGGCGTACCTGCCGTTCGACGAGCGGGCGAGCGGCGCGGTCCCCGGCGAAGGCGGCGCGCTGCTGGTCCTGGAGGACGCCGTGGCCGCGGCCCGGCGCGGGGCGCCGCGCGTGCACGGCCGGATCGCCGGGCACGCCGCCACCTTCGACCCGCCGCCCGGTTCGACGCGCGAACCCGGCCTGGCCCGCGCCGTCCGGGCGGCGCTGCGCGACGCGGACCTCCCGGTCGGCGCGATCGACGCGGTGTTCGCCGACGCCGCGGGCACCCCGGATCGCGATCGGGCCGAAGTCGACGCGCTCCGCGAGGTGTTCGGTCCGCGCGGGGTCCCGGTGACCGCACCGAAGAGCATGACCGGGCGCCTCGACTCCGGCGGCGGACCGCTGGACGTGGTCGCCGCCCTGCTGTCCCTGCGCGACGGGGTCCTGCCGCCCACGATCGGCACCCGCCGCGCCCCGGACGAGCTGGACCTGGTGCTGGACGAACCGCGGGGACTGCCGCTGCGCGCGGTGCTGGTGCTGGCCAGGGAACCCGGCGGCTTCAACTCGGCGCTGGTGGTGACCGCATGAGCCGTGAGGACGAGGAGGAGACCCGTGCGACTGACCCGGACCCAGCTGGTGAGCGCGATCCGCGCCGCCGCGGGTGACACCGAACTCGCCGACCTGGACGGCGACGTCCTGGACCGCCGGTTCGACGAGCTCGGCTACGACTCGCTGGCGCTGCTGGAGGTGGCGGCCGTGCTGCGCCGCACCCACGGCATCGCGCTGCCCGACGACGCCGTCGTCGAGCTCGGCACGCCCGCCGACCTGCTGCGGATCGTGAACGCGACGACGGAAGAGGTGCGTTGAGGATGGCCCGGACCGACAACTCCGTGACCGTGCGGGCTCCGCTGCCGCTGGTGTGGGACAGGACCAACGACGTGGAGTCCTGGCCGACCCTGTTCGCCGAGTACGCCCGCTCCGAGGTGCTGCGCCGCGACGGCGACACCATCGACTTCCGGCTCACCACCCACCCGGACGCCGACGGCAAGGTGTGGAGCTGGGTGTCCCGGCGGGTCCTCGACGTCGCCGAGCGCAGCGTGCGCGCCCGGCGCCTGGAGACCGGGCCGTTCCAGTACATGGAGCTGTACTGGACGTACCGGGAGACCGAATCGGGCACCGTGCTGCGCTGGGTGCAGGAGTTCACCGTGAAGCCCGAGGCGCCCTTCGACGACGCCGCGATGACCGTGCGGCTCAACGCGGCCACCAGGAACAACATGAACCACATCAAGGCGGTGCTCGAACGGGCCGCGAACGCGGCGAGCTGAGCGCCGGGCCGAAGGGCTCTGGGAGCGGGCGGGCACCGTGTCGATCCTGGTGCTGTCGGCGGAACGCGCGAGCGGGAGCAGGCGATGGGGACGGGTGCGGTGCTCGGAGCGCTGCGCTGGGCGGCGCAGGCGTTGCGGCCCAAGCGGAATCCGCTGCGCCGGAACCTGGACCGCTGGACCGCCGCGGTCATGGCGCTGCTGGTCGGGTTGGCGCTGGCCTCCGTCCCGGTCGCGGCCGCCTTCGGCAGCGGCATGCACCAGCGGCTCGGCGAGCGGTCCGCCGCGCAGCACGCGGAACGCACCCCGGTGACCGCCCGGCTCGTCGAACCGGCGCGGATGACGATCCTCGGCGGCGGGTCGCCGCAGACCCAGCGGGTGCTGTTCCACGCCCTGGTGACCTGGCGGGACGCGGCCGGACGGCCGCACGGCGGGTGGGCGGAGATCTCCTCGGCCGCGGTGGCGGTGGGCGACGAGATCGAGGTGTGGGTGGACGACCGGGGCGCGGTCGTGGCGCCACCGCTGGGCGCGGACCGCGCGTTGGCGTCCGCGATCAGCGTCGGCGTGCTGCTCGTGTTCGGCTCGGTGGTGTGCTGCGGGGTGGCGCTGGTCCTCGTGCGCCGCGTCGCCGACGCCCGCGCCCACCGGGCGTGGGCGCGGGAGTGGGAGGTGGTGCGCCCCCGCTGGGACCACCGCGGACCGGCGGGCGCCGGGTGAGGACGTGCCCTTCCGGGGAAGCTCCGTCACCGCTCGCGGTACCGCGCTCACCGTCCGCTGTCGCAGCCCGGTCCGCCGCCTCCCGGGGATCTCCGCGCGCGGGTGGTCGTGCGATGCTGATCGCGCGGCGGACGCCGCTCGACCGGCGCTCCGGGGTCACCCGGGAGCACGTCGGGGCGGCGCCGCAGGTACGGAACCCCGGACGCAGGCGGGAGGCACGATGGCGGACGAGCACCGGAGCGCGGAGGTGGATCTGCGCACCGACCGCGCCCACGGCGCCCGGATCTACGACTACATCCTCGGCGGCAAGGACAACTACGCCGTCGACCGGGCCGCCGCCGAAGCCACCCTGGAGGTGTGGCCCGCGCTGCGGGTGCACATGCGGGCCAACCGCACCTTCATGCACCGCGCGGGTCGCTTCCTGGCCCGGGAGTGCGGCATCCGCCAGTTCCTCGACATCGGCACCGGCATCCCCACCCAGCCGAACCTGCACGAGGTCGTGCAGGAGGTCGCCCCGGATTCGCGGGTCGTCTACACCGACAACGATCCGATCGTGCTCGCGCACGCCCGCGCGCTGATGTCGAGCGCGTCGGCGGGCCGCACCGCCTACGTCGAGTCGGACATGCGGCAGGTCGAATCCCTGCTGGCGGCACCGGAACTGCGGGAGACGCTGGACCTGGACCGGCCGATCGGGCTGATGCTGATCGGGATCGTGCACTTCATCGAGGACGACGACGAGGCGCTGGCGGTGTCGCGCCGGATCGTCGACGCGCTGCCCGCCGGCAGCTACCTGGCCGCGACGATCGGCACCGACGACTTCGCCCCCGAGGCGCTGGCCCGGGTCGCCGACGTCTACCACGAGCACGGCGAGACCATGCGGCTGCGCAGCCAGGCGCAGGCGGCGCGGTTCTTCGACGGGCTGGAGCTGGTCGAGCCGGGCCTGGTGCAGATGCACCGGTGGCGCCCGGACGACGACGAGCACCTGTCGCTGGACGAGGCCGACATCGCCATGTACGGCGCCGTCGCCCGCAAGCCGTGACCGGTCAGCGCTGCCGGAGTTCGAACATCGGCAGCGGGGTGTCCCGCTCGGTGACCTCCTCGCCGAGGGTGCCGTGCAGGACGTCCTTGAACTTCGCCCACGCCCGCGGGTGCCGCCGCGCGTAGTCGGCGAGCACGGCGTCGGCCTCGGCGGTGGTGAGCAGCCGCGCGGTGGCGGGCCGGTCGCGGTGGCGGCCGGTGGACACGCGAACCCGCGGGTTCGCCACCACGTTGCGGTACCACTGCGCGCGGGCGCCGAAGCCGGAGGCGACGACGTGGACGCCCGGTCCGGGGTGCGCGATCACCTCCAGCACGACCCGCCGGGCGATCCCGGAGTTGCGGCCCACGTGCTCCAGCAGGAGCAGCCGCGGCCCGAGCAGGACGCCGAGCCGGGCCCGGTACAGCAGGACGGGGGCGCGCATCAGCGCCCGGGAGCGCAGCAGCCGGGCTCCGGCCCGGCCGAGCGCGGTGGTGGCGGGTTCCGGCATGGTCGGCCTCGATTCGTCCGGTCCGAGCAGTGTCGCACCGGGCACCGCCCTGGCGGGGCGGATCCGGCGGGTGCGGGGTGATCGCGGGCGCGACCACCCCGCGCCGGGATCAGGGCAGCGGGTCTCCGGTGCGCCGCGCCGCCGCGTCCGCCAGGGAGTAGCTGGGGTGCGGCGGCTGGTTGTAGGCGGTGTTCTGCCAGGCGACGGCGAGCCGGTACTGCCGGTCCTCCATCAGCCCGGGCAGGCTGAGCTCGGTGGGTTCGGTGGTGCTGAAGATCCGCAGCGCGCTGCTGTCCTCGGTGCGGAACACGACCTCCTCCCGCCAGTCGCCCATCAGGTCCGCCGACAGCGCGGGGGTGGCCTTGGTGCCGTTGTTGGAGGCGACGCCGTCGAAGTCCTGGACGCGTTGGGTGCCGTCGCCGGTGTACTTGTCGATGTGGGTGTCGTCGAGCAGTTCGCGGCTGGTGTCGCCGTCCCACCACACCAGGAAGTTCATCGATCCGGGCCGAGGCCCGACGTCCTCGCCCGCGGCGTCGCGCAGCCGGTCGTCGGCGGCGGACCAGAACTCGGCGCCGGGGTTGCCGTCCCAGATGTCGCCCGCGACGCCGCGCCCGTTGTCGCCGGCGGGGTCGGTCTGCCAGAGCACTTCGCCGGTGGCGGCGTCGGCGAGCCAGGACGCGGGCTGGTCGGAGTTCTCGTCGACCTTGTACACCTCCAGGCCGGGCCGGTCCGGGTCGAAGTCGCCGACGTGCAGCGCGTCGCCGTGGCCGAACCCGGTGTTCCACAACGGGTTCCCGTCGTCGTCGATCGCCATCGCGCCGTAGACGACCTCGTCGTTCCCGTCGTCGTCGACGTCGGCGATGGACAGGTTGTGGTTGCCCTGCCCGGCGTACTCCTCGCCCGCCTCATCGCTGTCGAACGTCCACAGTGGAGTCAGCTCGCCGTCGAAGGTCCACGCGGTGATGACGGAACGGGTGTAGTAGCCGCGCGCCTCGATGAGCACGGGCAGTCCATCGATCTCGGCGGTGGCGGCGAGGAAGCGGTCGCACCGGTTGCCGTAGGAGTCGCCCCAGTCGGCCGGGTCGCCGCGCCCCGGGACGTAGTCCGCGGTGTGCCGCTCGGCGCCGGTGGTGCCGTCGAACACGGTGAGGAACTCGGGGCCGTCCAGCACGTACCCGTCGCCGTTGCGGTGGTCGGCGTCCGCGTCGCCGAGCGCGGAGCCGGTGCCGTCCACGGTGCCGTCGGCGGTCTTCACCGCGACTTCGGCGGCACCGTCCCCGTCGTAGTCGTACACCTGGAACTGGGTGTAGTGCGCGCCCGCGCGGATGTTGCGCCCGAGGTCGATGCGCCACAGCCGGGTCCCGTCGAGCCGGTAGGCGTCCAGGAGGGGCGGGCCGGTGTACCCGGCCTGCGAGTTGTCCTTGGCGTTGGACGGGTCCCACTTGACGACGTACTCGTACTCGCCGTCGCCGTCGAGGTCCCCGACGCCGACGTCGTTGGCGCTGTAGGTGTAGTCCTCGCCGGATGGGGTGGTGCCGCCGTCCGGCACGTCCAGCGGGATGTCGAGGTGGTCGGCGGCGAAGGCGCGTGCGGTGCTCGCCGCGGCCCGCTGCCCGTTCGGGGCGATCTCGTAGCGGGCGTCGGCGGGCGCGCCGCGGTCGAGGAGCCCGGTCCCGGTCAGCGGTTCCGGCGTGATCCTGGTGCCGTCGCGGTACACGTCGAAGGTGGTGCCCGCCGGGTCGGTGCCGAACAGCCGCCAGGACACGAAGTTGTCGTCGCCGGAGCGCACGCTGATCGCGGCGCGGCCGGGTTCGGCGGCGCGGGTCTCGGCGGACGCGGTCCCGGCCCGCGCCGGTTCGGCGGGGGATCCGGTGGCGGGTGCGGCGGAGCCGATCGGCAGCACGACGGCGGCGAGCGCGGTCACCAGTGCGCGGCGGGGAGATCTCGTTCGCGATGAGTTCATTGTGGACGGTTCCGATCTGGTCGAGGGTGCTTCGTCGCACCCCGGTCGGACGAGCTGGTCCGGCGCTTCCGGGCGTGATGCAGGAAAGCGCTTTCCTGAACGTTAGGGGCGGGCGGCTCGGCTCCGCAAGGACCGATCGACGGTGCCGGTTGTCCGGCCGTCCGGCGGCGGCACGGGACCTGTCGGGGGTTCCGGCGACCCGCCATCAGGGGGAGTCGGCGGCGCTCCGGGCGTGGTGGGGCCGTCGCTGCGCTGCGCGATCGGCCGCCGGGGTCAGGACCGGCGGCGCGGCCTGCCGCGCCCGCCGCCGGGGCGCGGGCCGCCCTTGCCGCGGCCGGGCTTCGGGGCGGGCGGCTTCTTCGCCGCGGGCTGCTTCTTGGCGGCCGGCTGCTTCGGCGTCTGCTCCTGGCGCCCGCGGGTGCTGTTCACCGTGCGGCCGCGCACGATCCCGATGAACTGCTCCACCAGGTCGGTGGTCTCCTCCTCCGGCCACGACAGCGCGACCCGCGACTGCGGGACGTCGGTGAGCGTCCGGTAGGTGAGGTCCTTGCGGTGGTGCAGCCGGGCCAGCGACTGGGGGACGACGAGCAGGCCGACGCCCGCGGCGACGAGCTCGACGGCGAGACCGGTGTTCGCGGGCCGCTCGAAGGCGGGTCGGCCCGGCGGCCGTTCCCAGCCGAGGGTGTCGTCCAGCGGGTGCTGCACGATCTCGTCGGCGAGGTCGGCGGGCCCCACCTCGTCGGCCGCGGTGATCACGTGGTCCTTCGGCACCACGACCACGGTCGTCTCGGTGTAGAGCGGGATCGCGTGCAGCCCGTCGCGGTCGGTCGGCAGCCGCAGCAGCGCCGCGTCGACCTCGCCGCCGCGCGCCAGGTCGGCCGCGGCGGCCGCCGGGGTGGCGACCAGGTGCAGCGGCACCGACGGAACCCGTTCGTTCCAGATCCGCACCCACTTGCCGGGGGTCACCCCGGGCACGTACGCGAGGGTGAACGACGACGATCCGACCGAGCCTGCCACCGGGCCAGGCTACCGGGCGTCACCGCAGGTACCGCGGGGCCGGGTCGATACCCTGGGCCCATGACGTCGCACAAGACCCCCCAGACGATGAAGCCCGCGACCGCGGCGAAGAAGCTGAACGTGTACCTCGAAGCCACCCCCGCGGAGTTCCAGGAGGGCGTGGTCTCGCGCGACGAGCTCAACGCCCTGCAGACCGACCCGCCGGAGTGGCTGCGCGAGCTGCGCCGCAACGGCCCGCACCCGCGCCCGGTGGTCGCCGCCCGGCTCGGCGTGTCCAACAGCGGCCTCGCCCGCGGTGGCATCACCGAGGCGCTCACCACCGAGCAGATCGAGGCGCTCAAGGCGGAGAACCCCGACTGGCTGCAGCACGAGCGCGCCACCCAGGCCGAGGTCCGCAAGGAGGCCGCCCGCATCAAGAACAAGTCCCGCGAGGACTCCGGCTCCTGATCGCTCCCGTGGCGGGGCGGGCGGCGGAGCCGCGCGGGACGGTCGTGGTCCCGGGGCGCGCCGCACGTCCGCACCCGTCGTGATCCCCCCCGGTCCGCGACGTGAACAGCGCCCGGCTCCGCTCGTGGCGGGGCCGCCCGCTGCGGTGCTCGGGGTCAGTGCTTGCCGAGTTCGCCGTCCACCCGGCGCCAGACCCTCTCGGGGTTGCCGTCGGCGAGGACGCTCGGCAGCAGCTCCGCGGGCAGGTCCTGGTAGGCCACCGGGCGCAGGAACCGGTCGATGGCCAGCGTGCCGACCGAGGTCGTCCGCGAGTCCGAAGTGGACGGGAACGGTCCACCGTGGACCATCGCGTGGCCGACCTCGACGCCGGTGGGCCAGCCGTTGAACAGGATCCGGCCCGCCGTGCGCTCCAAGGTGGGCAGCAGCGCGCCCGCTTCGGCGGTGTCCGCGGCGGTGGCGTGCACGGTGGCGGTGAGCTGCCCTTCCAGCCCGGCCGCGACCTCGCGGACCTGGGCGGCGTCGCGGCAGCGGATCACCAGCGAGGACGAGCCGAACACCTCGTCGTCCAGCCCGTCCCCGGCCAGGAACGACTCGGCGTCGGTGGCCAGCAGCGCGGCCCGGCAGGAGTGCGGCGCGTCGGATTCCCGGCCGCGGGCCAGCACGGTCACCTCGCCCTTGTCCGCCAGCGCCTGCACGCCCGACTCGTAGGCGCGGGCGATGCCCGGGGTGAGCATCGGGGTCGGGGTGGCGGCGCCGACCGCCTCGGCCGCGCTGTCCAGGAAGGTGGTCAGCTCCGGCCCGTCGACCGCGATGACCAGGCCGGGGTTGGTGCAGAACTGGCCGGACCCCATCGTGAGCGAGCCGACGAACTCGCCACCGAGCTCCGCGGCCCGCGCGGCGAGCGCCCCGGGCAGCAGGAAGACCGGGTTGATGCTGCTCATCTCCGCGTACACCGGGATCGGCTGCGGCCTGCGCTGCGCGGCGGCGGTCAGCGCGAGCCCGGCGCCGCGGGAACCGGTGAAGCCCACGGCCTGGATGCGCGGATCGGTGACCAGCGAGATCCCGAGGCTGCGGCCGCTGCCGAACAGCAGCGAGAAGGTACCCGCAGGCAGCCCGCAGGAGGCGACGGCGTCGCTGATGGCGCGCGCCACCAGCTCGCTGGTACCCGGGTGCGCGTCGTGCGCCTTGACCACCACGGGGCAGCCCGCTGCGAGCGCGGAGGCGGTGTCGCCACCGGCGACGGAGAAGGCCAGCGGGAAGTTACTGGCGCCGAACACGGCGACCGGGCCCAGCGGGATCTTGCGCTGCCGGATGTCGGCGCGCGGTGCGGGGGAGCGGTCCGGCTGCGCCGGGTCGATGCGCGCCCCGGTGAAGCTGCCCTCCCGCACGACCTGCGCGAACAGCCGCAGCTGCCCGGTGGTGCGACCGCGTTCGCCGGTGGTGCGGGCCAGCGGCAGGCCGCTCTCGGCGTGGGCGCGGGCGGAGAGGGTTTCGCCGATGGCCTCGATGTTGTCGGCGATGGTCTCCAGGAACACCGCGCGCTGCTCGAAGGTGGTGGCGCGGTAGGTCTCGAAGGCCTCGTCCGCCGCCGCGCACGCGCGCGCCACCTCGGCGTCGCCGCCGTGCGCGTAGGCCGGTTCGAGTTCGGCGCCGGTGGCCGGGTCGATCGCGCGGATCTGCTCGCCGTCGCCGAACACGGGGGTGCCCGCGATCAGCATCCGCCCGGTGAGGTCGGTGGCGGTGGTGCCTGTGGTCATGCGGTGGGTCCTCCTCGATCCGGGCGGTGCGGGAGCGGGGGCACGGCCTGGCGGCGCGCACATCCCGCCAGCGGTGACACTAAGATCCCCGACCGATGCGTGTCCAACTCCGATCGAGCATCGTCCGATGCTCGAAAGGCATCGCACGCGGGAGGCGAGCATGTTCACCCTCAACCAGCTCTCCGGGTTCGTCGCGGTGGCCGAAGAGCTCCACTACGGGCGGGCGGCGGCGCGGCTGCGGATGACCCAGCCGCCGCTGAGCAGGCAGATCCAGCTGCTGGAGCGGGACCTGCAGGTGCGGCTGTTCGACCGCAGCGGCCGCGCGGTGCGGCTGACCCCGGCGGGGCAGGCGTTCCTGCGCGATGCGCGGCGGCTGCTGCACGAGGCGGAGAACGCGACGCTGGCGGTGCGCCGGGTGCCCAGCGGTGAGGCGGGCGTGGTGCGCGTCGGGTTCACCGCGACCTCGGCTTACGGGAAGCTCGGCGGGGTGCTGGAGACGGCGCGGGAGCGGCTGCCGCACGTGGACGTGGTGCTGCGCGAGCTGGTGACCCGCGAGCAGCTGGACATGCTCTCCTCGGGCGCGCTGGACCTGGGGCTGGTGCGGCCGCCGATCACCCGCCCGGAGCTGGATTCCCGGCGGCTGCTGGCCGAGCCGCTGCTGGCGGCGTTGCCCGCGGGGCATCCGCTGGCCGCTGCGGAGCGGTTGAGCCCGGCGGACTTCGACGCCGCCGACGTGGTGATGTACTCGCCGACGGAGGCCCGCTACTTCCACGAGCTGCTGGTGAGCGTGTTCCGCGAGGCGCACGTCTCGCCGCGCTACACCCAGCACGTGAGCCAGGTGCACACGGTGCTGGCGCTGGTGCGCGCCGGGCTGGGTATCGCGCTGGTGCCGTCGACGGCGACGCTGCTGCGCTTCGACGGGGTGGTGCTGCGGCCGGTGGCGCTCCCGGATCCGGAACCGGTGGAGCTGCACCTCGCGTGGCGCCGGGCCAACGACAACCCGGCGCTGGGTGCCCTGCTCGCCCTCCTCTGACGACCCGCGCCAGGCGGAGCCCGCGGGGCGGGGCAAGTCAACCCCCGTTGACCGGAACGCCGGCGGAAGCGCCACCGGCAAGTCAGCCGTTGTTGACATCGTGCGCCCGCCCCGGTCACCGGGTCCGCGGTGCGCGGCCTTCAGGCGGGGATGGCGCAGCGGAGCATGCCGTCGTCCCCGCGGGTCGCCGTCGGGTTCGCGCGCAGCAAGCGCAGGGCCTCTTCGTCGAACCGCTGGAAGCCGAGGAACTCGCGGCCTGCCTCGCCGTCGCGGTACACGGCGGCCCATCCGTGCAGGTCGTCGCAGGTCACGTGGTAGGTGAGGGCGGGTGGCGCCAAGGTGGGCAAGGTGATCCCTCCGGGTCGGGCACTCAACGTGCTGATCGAGCACAGAGAGTATCCCCTCCGCGATCACTGCTCCATTCGGGGTAGCGAATTGGTGCCGACGGCGGTGCGTCGAGTCCGGTGCCGCGCGATCGCGGTGTGCCGGGGAGGCGCGGGCGGGTGTGGCAAGGACCCGCCGCGCGCCGTCCGGGGATCGTGCGCGGCGGGCGGCATCGCCACCGTCAGGTCTTGGCGGTCTCCGAACTCGCCGCGCCGGACCCGGGCTCGGCGTCCGCGGGAGCCGCGTCGGCGGTCGCGGGCTCGGAGCCGGCCGTCCCGTCCGGGTCGTCGGCCGCCGCGGCGTCCTTCTTCTTCCCCGGCTTCCGCTCGTAGCCCAGCAGGTGGTCCCGCAGCGCCACGTGCGTGAACCGGTAGCCACCGTCCACGTTGGACAGCAGGCTGCACCCGGCCAGCCCGCGCAGCAGCCGCGCCCGCCGCACCGGCAGCTCGCTGAGCGCCATCGCCCGCGCCAGCCACTCGGCGCCCGCGTTCTTCGCGGTGTCGAACGGGAACATGTCGGCGTGCCAGGCGGCGGGTGCGGCGAGGCCCGCGACCAGTACGCCGATGGCGACGTCCAAGGCGCGCTCGTCCAGCAGCGTCCCGGTGAACAGCACCGGGACCACCCCGATCAGCCCGGCCGCGGCGGCCACCGGTGCCGAGTTCTTCAGCCACGCCGAGCCCTTGCCGTCGAACTCCGCGTACTGGTCGTCGCCGAACTGCCACCACACCTCGTCGCGGGCCGCGGTGGTCAGCCCGGCGACGATGCCGAGCACCACGCCGATGCCCATCGCGGTGAGCATCTCCTGCGGTCCGAGCCAGATCGTGGTCACCCCGACCACCCCGGCCCCGGCGGCGCCGAGCGCGGCGCTGTTGCCGGGCATCTTCGACCAGGCCTCGACGGCGCTCATGATGGTGAGGAACGCGGTGAGGACCACCACCGGCACGCCGATCCACCACGGCTGCGCGGCGAGCCAGCTCGTGGCGGGCGTGGTGAGCCCGACGAGCGCGAGGCTCACGACGAGCCCGAGCACGTAGCCGCAGGCGGCCGTCGTCCAGCCCTGCGGCACGGTGCGCGCCAGCTGCGCGGGCCGCAGCCACGGCAGCCCGGAGAGGTGGTCGAGGAAGGCGATGTAGCCCACCAGCAGCGCCGCGGTGACGAGCGCGGCCGCGGGCCCGAGCAGCATCCCCATCGCCAGCGTCACGCCGGTGACGGCGCCGGCGAGCACCCCGGGCAGCCCCCGCGCGTACACGTGCACCACGGTGCTGGAGGGCAGGTACTTGGCCCACGCGACGAGGCTGGGCAGCCGGGTCCGGGCGGTGAGGTCGTTGCACAGCGGGCTCGCCGAGACCCGCGCGAGGAACCGCAGCGTGCGCAGCACTTTCTCCGCCGGGTAGCCGAGTTCGTCGGCGTGCTGGGCGGGGACCGCGGTGAGGTAGGCGTCGAAGACCTGGCGCCGCCGTTCGGCCGGGGTCCCGCTGAGCCGGACCTCCGACGGCGGCCGGTCCTGGTGGGCCAGTGCCATCAGGCTCAGCATGAGCGGCGAGTCGAGCAGTTCCGGCAGCTGCGGGTCGGTGCGCACGGCGCTGCGGATGCCGTCGACGCGGCGCCCGATGCGGGTGTAGAACTCGACGACCTGCTTGCGGGTGAGCGGGTTGATGGTGACGGTGTTGCTCAGCTGCAGCGGCTCGGTGAGCGCTTCGTGGTCGGTGCTGCGGCAGCACACGACGATCTCGGGGACGTCGAACTCGTCCCGCAGCTTGTTGATCGCGGTGACGCAGCGTTCCTGGTATTCGGGCGGCACTTCGTCGAGCCCGTCGAGCATCAGGCCGATGCGCCGCTGCTCCAGCCAGATCCGGCCGAGCGACGGGTGGATGTTGTAGCGGCGTTCGATCTCGCGCAGCAGCCACTTGCCGAAGTCGGTGGGCGGCGCGGGCCTGCGGTCGTCCCAGCGCCACCCGGACATGGCCCAGGAGCCGAGGTCGACGATCAGCGGGATGGGCCGCTTCGGGTCGCCGGCGGCGCGCAGCGCGAGCGCGCGGGTGAGCTCCAGCAGCAGGGTGGACTTGCCGGAGCCGGGTGCGCCAAGGACCAGCAGCGAGCCGTTCGCCTCGTCGAGGGTGCCGGGCAGGTCGGCGCCCGCGGGCAGCTTCGCCTTCTTGCCCGCGCTGTTCTGCACGACGACGTCGGCGGGCCGGGCGACGGTGGCGGGCACCTCGTCGCCGTCGACCAGCGCGGCCACGTGGGCGGCGAGCGAGCCGTTGAGCCGTTCGCGGGCGTACCGCTCGGCGCTGTGCACCGACCGCTCCCGGTTGGAGGGGGTGTTGAGCCGCCGGGCGGTGACGGGCTTGTCGGTGTTGGTGATGCGTTCCCACCCGGCGAGGGCGGCGCCGAAGAGCAGGAACACGATCACCAGTGGCCACAGGACGGCGGCGAGCGGGCGGAGGAACCCGGGCAGGTAACCGCCGGTTCCGATGCTGATGGCGGTGGGGACGAGGACCAGCGTGACGGCGATTCCCGCCCCGATGAGCAGCGCCGTCCGCACCGTGCGGGCGAGCCTGTTCTGCATGATCGTCTCTCCAGGGGTCGGCGTCCGCGCGTGCGCCTAGAACTATGGTCCGGCGGGCACGGACTGTAAACGCTCCATTCCGGTCTGTGTGGCCGAGTGTGATCGGCGCCGCCGTGAACGGCCTGCGGTGGACCGGCATGGAATAGTTAAAACTTCAACGATGTTCCAGCGGGTGCACCGGCGAACAGGACGGCCGGCGAGGTGAGGAGGGCGCAGTGCAGTTCGGCATCTTCAGCGTGGGGGACGTGACTCCCGACCCGACCACGGGCGCGGTACCCACCGAAGCGGGACGCATCCAGGCGATGGTGCGCATCGCGCAGCACGCCGAGGAGGTCGGTCTGGACGTGTTCGCCACCGGTGAGCATCACAACCCGCCGTTCGTGCCGAGTTCGCCGACGACGATGCTCGGTTATCTGGCGGCCCGTACCGAGCGGCTGGTCCTGTCCACCTCGACGACGCTGATCACCACGAACGATCCGGTGAAGATCGCTGAGGATTACGCGATGTTGCAGCACCTGGCGGGTGGCCGGGTGGACTTGATGATGGGTCGTGGCAACACGCCGCCGGTGTATCCGTGGTTCGGTCAGGACATCCGGCAGGGGATTCCGCTGGCGCTGGAGAACTACGCGTTGCTGCACCGGTTGTGGCGGGAGGACGTGGTGGACTGGGAGGGCCGGTTCCGCACGCCGCTGCAGGGCTTCACCTCGACCCCGCGACCGCTCGACGGGGTACCGCCGTTCGTGTGGCACGGGTCGATCCGGAGCCCGGAGATCGCCGAGCAGGCCGCGTACTACGGTGACGGTTTCTTCCACAACCACATCTTCTGGCCGCCGCAGCACGCGGCCCGGATGGTGCAGTACTACCGGGAGCGCTTCGCCCACTACGGCCACGGCACGCCGGAGCAGGCGATCGTCGGGCTCGGCGGGCAGGTGTTCCTGCGCCGCAACTCCCAGGACGCGGTGCGCGAGTTCCGGCCCTACTTCGACCACGCCCCGGTCTACGGCGGCGGTCCCTCGCTGGAGGACTTCTCCGCGCAGACCCCGTTGACCGTCGGTTCCCCGCAGCAGGTCATCGACCGCACCCTCGGCTTCCGCGAGTACGTCGGCGACTACCAGCGCCAGCTGTTCCTGATCGACCACGCGGGCCTGCCGCTGAAGACCGTGCTGGAACAGCTCGACCTCCTCGGCGAAGAGGTCGTCCCCGTGCTCCGCAAAGAATTCGCCGACCGCCGCGGCCCGAACGTGCCCGACGCACCCACCCACGAGTCCCGCGCCCAGCGCGCCGGAAGGAGCGACGCATGACCCGCATCCTGGCGATCTCGGCCGGCCTCTCCCAGCCCTCGTCCACCCGGCTGCTCGCCGACCGGCTCGTCGCGGCCACCCGCCACGAGCTCGGCGAGGAGGCCGAGGTCGAGGTGGTGGAACTGCGCGAGCACGCCCACGACATCACCGACAACCTGCTCACCGGATTCCCCGGCGCCCGCCTGCGCGAGGTCCTGGAACGGCTCGCCGCCGCCGACGGGCTGATCCTGGTGACGCCCACGTTCAGCGCCTCCTACAGCGGCCTGTTCAAGTCGTTCATGGACGTCGTCGAACCCGATGCGCTGCGGGGCAAGCCCGTGCTGATCGCCGCGACCGGCGGCACCGAGCGGCATTCGCTGGTGCTGGAGCACGCGCTGCGCCCGCTGCTGGCCTACCTCCGCGCGCACATCGTGCCCACCGGCGTCTACGCGGCCGGCTCCGATTGGGGCGGCGGCACCGAGCTCGGGCAGCGGATCACCCGCGCCGCGCGCGAACTCGTCGCCGCCGTGCGGCAACGACCGGAGCGGGAGAACACCGACCCGTTCGCGAATCCGGTGCCGTTCAAAGAACTCCTCCGCGGTGGCGCGACCTGACCAGCACCCCACCGGCACCGACCAGGACCAGTCGGCGGGGCGGTGGGGCTGCTGGTCACCGGCTCCGGTGGAGCAGCCCACCGAGCTCGACGCCTCGGCATCCGGATCTGGACCGGGGCGGCATCAGACGATCCGGTCGAGCGAACGGACCGCCTCGGTCAGCGCCGCCCTGGCCACCGCCCAGTCGGTGTCCGGCGGCCACGTGCTCAGCAGCACGACGACGAGATCGCGATCCCCGCCGACCAATCCGGTGGTGTGCAGCACGGTGTCGGTCTCGGTCGACCCCCACCCCTGCTTGATCGCCCAGCGGTGTCCGGGCAGACCGCCGGGAATGCCGAAGTACTGCGGAAATCCGTCCTCCGCGGTGCCGGGGGCCCGCCCCATCGCGCCCAGCAGCAGCTTGCGCGTGCCCGCGTCGGCCTGCGCCGCCAAGTACCGGTAGACCCGCGCGACATCGCTCGCGCTCATCCGGGTGCTCCCCCACTGCCCGGACGAATCCGGCGGCGCGGTGTCCGTCAGCTTCAGCTTCGCCGCCGTGCGCCGGACGATGTCCGGACCGCCGTGGGCGACCCACAACCGGCTCGCCACAGCGTCGTCGCTGGCCGAGAGCATCCGCTCAATCTCATCATCGGTGGTGGCGTCCCCGAGGCGCTCCACCGCGTCGATCGCGATCAGCAGCTTCACCACGGACGCCGTGGGGAAGCCGCTGTCGGCGTCGAGCCGAGCGACCTCCGCGCACGAATCCAGATCCACCACTTCGATCGCCACCGAGGTGCCTTCGGCGAACGACGGCAGCTTCTCCCGCACCGACCGGGCCACGTCGTCAGTCCCGGAACCCCGTGACACACCACCGCTGCACGACGACGCCCACCGAGAGGAATTCGCCACGCCCACGAGCCCGCCGACCACGCTCAGAACCACGACCACTGCCGCCGCGATCCAGATGCTCCTCCGCGCGTCCAACCTCATCGGCCCCCCTCAGACCGGGGGACGACCGACTCGGACCCTCGTCCGGCGACTCGTGAACCCCCACGTCCGGAAGACGCCCCATCGCGCCGCAGGTTCGGCCGGAACGTCGAACGAGCCCGCGATTGCTCCGAATGCAGGAAAGATCGGCGCTCAGGTACGTCGGCAGGCCGATCGGTGCACTCGATCACGCGGAGTGCCTGCTCCTCGAAGCGACCGCGAGCGCCGGCGGGCGGCGCGTGCGCTCGCACTACCCGGGGTCTCGCGCCGAAATCGACGAGATCGATCTCGCTTCGAACTTCGCCCGCTGGTCAGGTGGTGGGGCAGGTGGGACTTGAACCCACGGCTGACGGATTATGAGTCCGCTGCTCTGACCAACTGAGCTACTGCCCCCGAAGGCGTGATGAAACGCTCCTCTGGGTGATCGTAGCGAGGCTGGGCGGTGTGGGGCGCGTTGGGTTGCCCGCTCGACCGGGCGAAACCGGGCGGTCGCGGGCTGTCCGGAGCGGGAATTCCGGGCCGTGGCAGCAGAAAGGGCCGGCACCCGGAGGTGCCGGCCCGTGCTCGTCGCGGCGTCACATGAACGATGCGATGCTGAACGCGCCGGTCAGCTGGCCGATGATCACGATGGTGGCCAGCAGCGCGCTGATCCCGGCCACCGTCAGCAGCGACAGCATGACCAGGTAGACCAGAGCCCTGATCGGCTTCGGCAGCTGGGCCACCGAGGCCAGATCGGGCAGTGCGAAGTGGTTTTCCTTGCCGATCCCTGGAGCGGACATCCCGACTTCCCCCGTCCTTTAGTCGTCCCCGTTCTTGCACCACTGCTCCGAGGACGGAGAGCAGTGGGAGTTTCGTTGGTCCTCTCGCATCATGAATCGATTTGGTTCATGCCACGTGGCCGGGACCACTGGCTGATCCAGATCGTTCACGCCCGCTATGACCTGCGGGAAAACCTCAGGGGGAAGCGGGGTGTCGCGGCGCTGCACGAATCAGATCGCGGGTCTCGACAGAATCGTTATCCGACTCTGATCAATCCGAGACTGGTTCGCCCGAAAGAGTGCGATCGCGGAAAAGGGGCACCGAATCGGCGCCCCTTCGCGGTTCAGCAGGCCTTCGGCAGGCCGACCGATCTGATTTCCGGTCGTGGCGCGTCGATCCGGTCGCGATGTCCACATCTGCTCATGCGTCACGCACCCTGTTCGACCTGCTGGGACCGGTCCTCGGACCGTGCTGCCAGCATAGCAGCCGCCGCGGACCGCACCGATTCAGCCTCCTCCTCCGCGGCGCTCCCCTCAGGAACCGGTTTCTCCCGCCACCGCAGGGCTTTCCGGCCCGCCACCGGCGCTCAGCCCGAGTAGCCGCCCGCCGCGATGTCCGCGATCAACCCGGGCCCGGTCGGCGCCCAGCCGAGCAGTTGGCGGGTGCGGGCGTTAGCCCCCGCCGCGTCCACCCCGAAGAAGCCGCCGATCCAGCCGAAGTGCTCGGCGGCGTCCCGCGGATCGATCGATGCGGTCGGCAGGCCGAGGTGGTCGCCGATGGCGGCGGCGATGTCCCTGGCGAGCAGGCCTTCCTCGGCGACCGCGTGCACCCGCGTACCGGCGGGCGCACCGTCCAGCGCGAGCCGGGTCAGCCGCGCGGCGTCGGAGCGGTGCACCGCGGCCCACCGGTTCGCGCCGTCGCCGATGTAGCCGGCAACCCCGCGCTCCTTCGCGACCTTCACCAGCTGCGCGGTGAACCCGGGGTCGCCCGCCCCGTGCACGGTCGGCGCGAAGCGCAGCGCCACCGCGCGGACTCCGCGGTCCACGTAGGACAGCGCCAGGTTCTCGCTGCCACCGCGCGCCGAGTCGACGCCCTCGTGCGGTGACGAGTCGAGCTCGGTGGGCGGTTCGCCACCGGCCGCGAACCCGGCCAGGCCGGAGGCGAGCAGGAACGGCCGGTCGCTCCCGGCGAGGGCGTCGAGCATGCCCCGGACGGCGGCCTCCTCGGTGCGCCCCGCCGCGGTGAAGGCGCCGAAGTCGTGCTTGAAGGCCAGGTGCACCACGGCATCGGCCTTCGCGGCCGCGGCGGCGAGGCCTTCGGGGTCGTCGAGGTCGCCGCGGACCACGTCGGCGCCCGCGGCCGCGACTGCGGCGGCCGACCGGTCGGAGCGGGCCAGGCCGAGGACCTCGTGCCCGTTCGCGAGCAGTTCCGCGGTGACGGCCGAGCCGATCCAGCCGGAGGCGCCGGTGACGAAGACGCGCATGGCGTGCTCCTCTCCCTTGATGTCAGTGACTGTCATCGACAGTAGCACCTGATGTCAGTCGCTGCCATCACTACACTCACCGGTCATGAGCCGCTGGGAACCGGGCGCACGGGACCGGATGACGCGCGCCGCCGTGGAGCTGTTCGCCGAACGCGGCTTCGAGCGGACCACCGCCGGCGACATCGCCGAGCGCGCCGGGGTCACCGAACGCACCTTCTTCCGGCACTTCGCCGACAAGCGCGAAGTCCTCTTCGACGGCGGCCGCGCGATGGAGCAGGCCGTGCACGACGGGATCGCGGCCGCCGCCGACGACGTCCCACCGCTGGACGCCGCACTGCTCGGGGTCGCCGCGAGCACCGAACTGCTCGAAGCGCGCCGCGAGCACGCCGCCCGCCGCGCGGAGATCATCGCCGCCACCCCGGTGTTGCGGGAGCGGGAGCTGCTCAAGCTCGCGGGCATGGCCGAGACCGCCACGAGGGCGCTGCGCGAGCGCGGGACGCCCCCGCGGGACGCCGAACTCGCCGCGCACGCCGCGATGAGCGTCTTCCAGGTCGCGTTCGGGCGCTGGATCGCCGGCGGCGCACCCGACCTCGCGATCTGCGTGCGGGAGGACGCCGCCGAGCTGCGCGCCCTGCTCGCCGATCACTGATCGCCGAGGAACACCTGCTCGCGGGTGAAGTAGAACTCGCTGCGGGACATGTCGATGAAGCGCTGCTCGTCCGGCCGGATCACGTCCCGGTAGTCGGCCGAGGCCGTCAGCGCCGCGAGGTCCTCCGCCGAGTCGAACCACTGCCGCACCACCGCGTCCACGGTCGCCTCGGGGATGCCCGGCACCCCGAGCGGCCGCGGGTGCTCCACCACGTAGCGGCGCACGTACCGGGCGGCGACGGGCAGCGAGGCGACCAGCGGGGCGTGGTGCTCCCGGTGGTGCCGCACGAACTGCTCGTGGGAGAGCTCCGGCAGGCGGCGCAGCAGGCTCACGAGGATCACCACGCGCTCCACCCTAGTTCGCGCACCGGCCGGATCAACGCGCCTTCCGGGTGGCGCACGCCGCCGGCCGGTGGACCGCGCGCTGCTCCGTCCGCACGCGGCCACGACCTCGGAATTGCATATTTATGCGCCATTCCTCGCGCGGCTCACGAGCACCGGAGGTGACCGTTCGGACAGTCCAGGCACTGCGGAATCCCTGCCCTTCGAGGACCGGAACGACGCCTGTTACGATGAATACATGTCGAAGGTCCTGAATAATCTTCCAGTGGGTGAGCGCGTCGGCATCGCCTTCTCCGGCGGGCTGGACACCTCGGTCGCGGTGGCGTGGATGCGCGAGCGCGGCGCCCTGCCGTACACCTACACCGCCGACATCGGCCAGTACGACGAGCCGGACCTGTCGGACGTGCCGGAACGCGGGCGCGTCTACGGGGCCGAGCGCGCCCGGCTGATCGACTGCCGCGCCGCACTGGTCGAGGAGGGCTTCGCCGCGCTGGCCTGCGGTGCCTTCCACATCCGCTCCGGCGGACAGGCGTACTTCAACACGACGCCGCTGGGCCGCGCGGTGGTGGGCACGCTGCTGGTGCGCGCGATGCGCGAGGACGACGTGTCCATCTGGGGCGACGGCTCCACCTACAAGGGCAACGACATCGAGCGCTTCTACCGGTACGGCCTGCTGGCCAACCCGGACCTGCGCATCTACAAGCCGTGGCTGGACGAGGCCTTCGTCGGCGAACTCGGCGGCCGGGACGAGATGTCCGCGTGGCTGGTCGAGCGGGAACTGCCGTACCGCGACTCCGCGGAGAAGGCGTACTCCACCGACGCCAACATCTGGGGCGCCACCCACGAGGCCAAGAAGCTCGAATTCCTCGACACGCCGCTGGAGATCGTCGAGCCGATCATGGGCGTGCGGTTCTGGGACTCCGACGTGGAGATCCCGGCCGAGGACGTCACCGTCGAGTTCCGGCACGGCCGCCCGGTGCGGATCAACGGCAAGTCCTTCGACTCCGACGTGGACCTGGTGCACGAGGCCAACGCCATCGGCGGCAGGCACGGGCTCGGCATGTCCGACCAGATCGAGAACCGGATCATCGAGGCCAAGAGCCGCGGCGTGTACGAGGCGCCGGGCATGGCGCTGCTGCACATCACCTACGAGCGGCTGCTCAACGCGGTGCACAACGAGGACTCGGTGGCCATGTACCACACCGAGGGCCGCCGCCTCGGCAGGCTGCTCTACGAGGGCCGCTGGTTCGATCCGCAGGCGCTGATGCTGCGGGAGTCCATGCAGCGCTGGATCGGCTACCCGGTCACCGGCAGCGTCACCGTGCGGCTGCGCCGCGGCTGGGACCACACGGTGCTCAACACCGAGGGCCCGAACCTGAGCTACCACCCGGACAAGCTGTCCATGGAGCGCAGCAAGGACCAGGCGTTCGTGCCGAACGACCGCATCGGCCAGCTGTCCATGCGGAACCTGGACATCGCGGACTCGCGCAGCATGCTGGAGTTGTACGAGGGCGGCGGGCACGGGGCGCTCACCGCGTGGGGCGAGCTCGTCGGCGAGCTGGCGCCGGGCGGGGCGAACGCGATCGCCGCGCGCGCCGAAGGCGAGGACGGCGGTGTCGAGTCCGACGCGCTGGACCACGCGGCCATCGAGGTCGGCACGGACTGACCCCGACCGTCCGACGGGGCGGTGCGACCTGGTGTCGCACCGGCCCGTGGCGTTCCTCCGGGGCTCATTCCGGCCACGGAGAATCCCGGATCACCTCGACGAAGTCGCCGCGCACGAAACCGGGCACGAAGTGGGCCAGCACGTCCGCCTTGACGTTGCCGAAGGTCGTCTCCGGACGGTGCCGGATGCCGTCGGTGAACGCGGCGAGGATCCCGTTCTTGAAGTCCGGGCGCGGGTGCGCGCCGACGACCGCGGCCCGCTGCTCCTCCCCCACCTCGTGGTAGCCGAGGCCCAGCACGTCCAGCTCCACGCCGCGGGTGACCAGCGCGATCTCCGGCGCCATGTGCAGCGGGATCTCCGGGGTGGTGTGCAGGGCGATCGCCGTCCACACCCGGTCCGCCGGCTCCCCGTCGACGCCGTGCTCGCGCAGGAAGCGGCGGGCCTCGTCGGCGCCGTCGATCTCGAAGCGCTGGTCGTCGCGGCGGAACCGCTCGGTGAGTCCGAGGTCGTGGAACATCGCCCCCACGTAGAGCAGTTCCGGGTCGAACCGCAGCCCGTCCCGCCGCCCGCGCAGCGCTCCCCACAGGAACACCCGCCGCGAGTGGTCGTAGACCAGCGGCGATGCCACGTCCCGCACCAGCTCGGTGGCCGCCCGGGCCAACGCGCCGTCCGGGATCTCCACGCCCGCGATGGTCTCGCTCATCGATGCCGCCTCTCGTCTCGGTGCCCGACGAGACCAGGTTCGCCCGGCGGCTACCGTGGCGCCATGTCCTCGCAGCCCGGAACACCACGGATCCGGACATGACGCACCGCGTCGCGTTCCTGGTGTTCGACGGGGTGACCATGCTCGACGTCAGCGGGCCCGCCGAGGTGTTGCACCAGGCGGGACTGCTCGGCCACCGGTACGAGGTGGTGCTGGTCTCCCCCGGCGGCGGCCCGGTCGCCACCGCCACCGGCCCGGCGCTGGGCCCGACCACCGCGGCCGCCGACGCCGGACCCGTGGACACGGCGGTGATCGCCGGTGGTGAGCGGCTCGTGCCCGCTCCGGTGGACGAGGAACTGCTGTCGGCGGCGCGCACCCTCACCGCGGGCGCGCCGCGGGTCGCGTCGGTGTGCACCGGAGCGTTCCTGCTGGCGGAGCTGGGCCTGCTCGACGGGCGCCGGGCCACCACCCACTGGCGGCACGCGGACGCGCTGGCGCGGCGGTACCCCGCGGTGCGCGTGGAACCGGACGCCATCCACGTGCGCGACGGGCGCTACGTCAGCTCCGCGGGCATCAGCGCGGGCATCGATCTGGCGCTGGCTCTGGTGGAGGAGGACCACGGGGCGGAGGGCGCCCGGCACATCGCGCGGGAGATGGTCGTGTTCCTGCACCGGCCGGGCGGCCAGTCGCAGTACTCGACGGCGACCGCCCCGCCCCCGGCGCGGGCCGCGCAGCTGCGCGCGGTGCTCGACGCGGTGCTCGGCGACCCGGCCGGGGATCACCGCCCGGCGTCGATGGCGCGGGCCGCGGCCGTCAGCACCCGGCACCTGAGCAGGTTGTTCCGCGCGGAGCTGGGGACGACGCCCGCGTGCTGGGTCGAACGGGTCCGGCTGGACCGGGCGCAGCGGCTGCTGCTGGACGGGCACTCGGTCACCTCGGCGGCCCGGGACAGCGGGCTGGGTTCGGACGAGGCGCTGCGCCGCGCGTTCACCCGGCACCTGGGCACCACGCCGACGGACTACCGCAGGCGGTTCGGGTCCACCCGCGGCTGATCGTCAGGGCAGCACCACGGTCATGACCAGTTCGCAGGTCTCCTCGCCCGCGCCGCGGTAGCCGTGCGGGACGTCGCCGTCGAAGGTGGCGGTGCACCCGGCGGGCACCTCGTGCTCGGCGCCGTCGACGACCAGGAGCATCCGGCCGGAGAGCACGGTGACGGTCTCCACGACACCGGCCTGGTGGGGGTGGCTGGGGTACTCCTCGCCGGGTTCCAGCCGCCAGCGCCAGATCTCGGTGGGCGCGGGGCCGCGCGCGGTGAGCACGAGGCGGGCCTCGCCGCCGCGCTCCCCGGTCCACAGCGGTTCGACGGAGGCGGCGTCCACCACGCGCACGCGGCTCGACGCGGCGCCCTGGACCAGGTCGGACACCGGGACGCCGAGGGTGTCGGCGAGGCGCACCAGGGTGCCCAGGTTCGGGTTGCCCTGCGCGCGTTCCAGGCTCACCAGCGCGCCCTTGCTGACCTGGGCGCGGCGGCCGAGTTCTTCCAGGGACAGGCCGGCGCGGGTGCGGGCGGCCCGGACGTTCTGCGCGACCGTGCGCAGCGCGGCCTCCGACTCGGGCATCTGCTCACCTTCCGGTCGTTTGATTGTACTCACAGGTCGTTCGGTTGACAGGAAGCGGACTGTTCGCTGTACGGTGCGGTCGTTCCGTTGAACCGTAAGGGATGTGCTGTGCTCGCTCTACTGCTGGCCCTCGGCAGCTCGCTCGCGTACGGGTGCGCCGACTTCCTCGGCGGCGTCGGCGCCCGCGGCGCCCACGTGCTGCGGACCGTGGTGATCGCCGCCCCGGCCAGCCTCGCCGTCGAACTCGCGCTGTGGCCGCTGCTCGGCGCCTCCTTCAGCCCCGGAGCCCTCGGCTGGGGCGCCGCCTCGGGCGTCGTGTCGGCGGCCGCGTTCGCGCTGCTCTACCGGACGCTGGCGATCGGGCCGATGAACGTGCTCTCCCCGGTCACCGCGCTCGTCTCGGCCGGGCTGCCGGTCGCGGTGGGCCTGCTGCAGGGCGAGCGGCTGGCGCTCGCCGGCGGGATCGGTCTCGCGCTGGCACTGATCGCCGTGGTGCTGGTCAGCGCGGGACCCGGTGCCGGGCGGCCGTCCCGCGGGGCGCTGCTGCTGGCGTTCGGAGCGGGGGCCGCGATCGCGCTGCAGCTGGTGTTCCTGCACCAGGCGCCCGCCGACAGCGGGGTGGCGCCGCTGATCGTCGGCCGCGCCGTGTCCTCGGCGGTCACGCTGACCGCGGCCGGACTGCTGCACCGCAGGCTCGGGTCCCGGCGGCCGGCGTACGCGGTCTCGGCCGCGGCGGGCGTGCTGGACTCGGTGGCGAACCTGCTGTTCCTGCTCGCCGCGCGCAGCGGCGACCTCACCGTCGTCGCCGTGATCGTCGCGCTGTACCCGGCGGGCACGGTGCTGCTGGCCCGCGGCGTCCTCGCCGAACGCATCCACCCCGGCCAGCTGCTGGGCCTCGGCACCGCGGCCGTCGCAGTCGGCCTGCTGGCCGCCACTTGATCACCGTTTCCGGCGGGGCCGAGCGGCGGAACCCCGCCGGGCCGTGTCCTCCTCCCGCCTGCGGCGAAGCCGCTGAGGTTCCGCCACCCGAGCACTACCCGACTGGAGTGGGAAGACAGGCAATGAGGTTCCGCCACCCGCCCCCTCCGGAACAGGAGTGGAGCGGAAGAGCGATCAACGGGTCGCGATGGTGTTCTCGATCCAGGCTCGGTGGGCGGTGAGGTCGGTGTAGATCCCGGGACCGCTCGCGCAGTTCGGGTCGGCGTCGCCGTCGCGGCTGGTCGCCCCGATCAGCTCCCACGCGCCGGGCCGTCCCTTGAGCTGCGGGCCACCGGAATCGAGGATGCAGGCCTGCGCGCCCTCGGTGGGGCTGTCGGTGCACAGCTCGTTCGCCGGGTCGTAGTTCTCGCTGCACCGGTCGTCCGCGACGAGTTCGGTGTCCAGCTCCTGCAGCACGGTCGGCAGGTCCGGGCACTCGCTGCCGTCCTCGCAGGTCATGCCCCAGCCGAGGATGCGGGTGGGGGTGCCTGCCGGTCCGGAGTCGGCGGCCAGCTCGATCGGTTGGGCCCGCACCGGGTGGTCGAGCTTCATCACGGCCACGTCGTCGTGGAACGGCTCGTAGGAGAAGTCGGGGTGCGCGATCACCTCGGTGACCTTCGCCGTCTCCCCCTTCGTGCGGTCATGGTCGCCGATCTGCACCGAGAGCTGCTGCGGTTCGAGGTTCACCGTGCAGTGCCCGGCGGTGACGATCCAGTCGGGCGCGATCAGCGAGCCGCCGCAGTAGTGTTGCCCGTCCTTCTGCACGCTCACCATGAACGGGTAGTCCGCGGTGGCGTCGTGCCCGCCGATGATCGCCGATGCCGCGGGGGTGAACGCCGCGGTCAGCGCGACCGCCCCCGCCGTGCCGAGCAGCGCCGCCTTGCCGAGCTTGACCATGTGGTCCTCCTGGGTGGTCCCGTGTTCCGATCACCCGCAAAGCTAGGGCCCGGCGACGGCCGCGAGATCACCTCGAAGTCCACGGCGAGGTCGTACTTCCGGGCAAGTGCGCCTCGCCCGGAAGTCGCACGACGGGCGCCCCGGTGCCCGGCCACCCGCGCCCGGCAGGCGACCCGGTACAGCAGCCCGCCGGGCGAGCGTGCGGAACCGCTCACCGGATATCCACGAACGAGTGAACGAAGGCCGGGGGCGCGATTCGCACCGAGAGATCTCCGGACGACGAAAGAGCGAAGCCCCAGGCCTGTGACCTGGGGCTTCGCTCGAAAAGCTCCTCCGACTGGACTCGAACCAGTAACCCTTCGGTTAACAGCCGAATGCTCTGCCAATTGAGCTACGGAGGAATATTCGATTTCCATCAGCTCTCGTTCGTGCTGACGGGAACCACTCTAGCGCATCGTTCCGGGCCCGTTCACACCCCCCTCCGTTCAAGAACATCGCAGGTGAGCGGGTCCGGGATCAGGGCTTGTGGGCGACGACGAAGATCCGCCGGAACGGGAACCACGTGGTGCCGTCGGCACGCGCGGGATAACTGGTGCGCAGCCGGTCGGCGAGCGCGGCGCGGAACCGCTGCCAGTCCGGCTCGTCCAGCGCGGCGCGCACCGGGCGCAGCGCCGTGCCGGTCACCCATTCCAGGACGGGGTCGGGGCCGCTGAGGCGGTGCGCGTAGGTGGTCTCCCAGGCGTGGGGGGGGGCGCCGCGGGGGGGGGGCGCGGGCGCGGCCGCCGCGGGCGCGGGCGCCCCCCCGGCGCCCCCCCCCCCCCCCCCCGGCCCCCCCCCCCCCCGCCCCCCCGCCCCGGCG
>NZ_JAIUKC010000026.1:0-6503 GCF_020177435.1 Saccharopolyspora sp. 7B
TTGGGTAGGTTTCCCGGGGTCGGGGCGGGGGGGGGGGGCGCGGCGGGGGGGGGGGCGGGGGGGGGGGTGGGCGTCGGTGGCCCCCCCGGGGTCGCCCCGGGCGCCGCGGGCGGCGAGCACGTCCGCGTACTCCGCGGGCGCGCGCACCGAATCGGCGCGCAGCAGCCCGTCGACGTCCCACCCCTGCTCGGCGAGCACCTCGCGGATGGCGCGGTAGGACGGGGATTCGAAGTTCCCGGGCACCTGGAAGGCGAACGTGGCGCCGTCGGGCAACGCGGGCAACCAGCCGCGCAGCAGGTCGACGTGCTCGGGCACCCACTGCAGCACCGCGTTGCACAGCACCACGTCCACGTCCGGCGCGGGCCGCCAGTCCCGCACGTCCTGCAGCCGGGCGTCGACGCCGTTGCCGCGCGCGGCCTCGACCATCTGCGGCGAGGAATCGGTGGCCTCCACCGCGGCGTCCGGCCAGCGTCCGGTGAGCAGCCGGGTGAGGTTGCCGGCGCCGCAGCCCAGGTCGACGACGCGGCGGGCGGGTCGCTGCGGCACGCGGGCCAGCAGGTCGTGCGCGGGGCGGTCGCGCTGCGCGCTGAACGACAGGTACTTCTGCGGATCCCACACGGCGCGAACAGTACGACCGTACTGCAAGGATGTCCAGGTCCTGGAGCTCTCAGCGCGACCGGTGCAGCCGCTCCGCCACCTCCGCCGCCACCGGCGCCAGCGACCGCTCGTCGGTGCCCGGATCGGCGCGCACCTGCAGCACCAACCCGTTGCGGCCCGGCACCTTCCGCTGCACGAACCGCGCGCCGCCGCCGGGCAGCTCGCGGTGCTCGGTGCTGCGGATCGACCCGGTCACCCGCGTGTGCACGATCTCCGGCAGCGTCCCCGGTTCGGCGAGCCGCAGGCGCAGCGGGCGCAGATCCCGCAGCAGCACCGCGTCCCCCGCCGACCCGGACTCCACCGCCTCGACCACGATCAGCACGCCGTCCCGCCAGGTCGCCTTGCTCACCAGGTGCCAGCCCAGCAGCCGCCCCTCCGGCAGCCACAGCCCGAGGTGCGTGGCGACCAGCGGCCCGTCCGCCGCGCGCGCCACCGCCAGCACCCGCTCGTCGGCGCCGAGCGCACCGGCGAAGTCGGCGGGCACCTCGGCGGTGCCGGACAACCGGGCGGCGAACCGGCGCAGCCAGGTCATCACAACGCGCCCGAAGCCTGGTGCAGCAACGACTGCCGGTACTGCTCCAGCGCCAGCATGTCGCCGAACAGCGAGTTGTACTCGTCCGGGTTCTCCGTCGGCGAGGTGCGCTGCACCCGCGACTTGATGTCCGCGATCTGGCGCCCCACCATGATCTCCTGCAGCCGGGCGATCACCCCCGCCACGTAGCGCGGGTCCTCCTCCGACTTCGTGTCCAGCGCCTCCACCGCCAGCAGCGTGAGCAGCCGCCGCGTCACCTCGTCCTGGCACTCGCGGCCCACCGCGTCCACCAGTCCCGCCCCGGACAGGCCGGACATGGTGCCGCCCGCCGCGACGATCGCCTGGTGCAGCTCGGCGTAGACCGGTTCGGTGAACGCCTCCTCCGGCAGCGAGTCGTAGACCGGGCCGGACAGCGCGGGCACCTGCAGCGCCAGCTTCAACGTCTCCCGCTGGCACCAGCGCGGGTCGTCCCGGCGCGGCCGCGGCGGCAGCTCCACGTCCATGCCCAGCGACCCCTGGTCGGGGTTGCGCGGCGCGCGGCGGCGCTGCGGCTTGGCCGGCGCGCCCGCGGACTCGCGGACCCGGCGCACGATCTGGTTCTCGTCGTTCCAGCCGACCCAGCCGGACAGCTGCACCGCGTAGCCGTCGCGGCGCTCCACGTCCTTGATCTGCGCCACCAGCGGGACGGTGCGCTTGAGCGCCTCCACCCGGCCGTCCACCGAATCGAGGTCGTACTCGGTGAGCAGGCTGCGGATCGCGAACTCGAACAGCGGCTTGCGCCGCGCCACCAGGTCCCGCACCGCGGTGTCCCCGCTGGCCTGGCGCAGCTCGCACGGGTCCATGCCGTCCGGAGTGATCGCCACGTAGGTCTGGGTCGCGAACTGCTGCTCGCCGTCGAAGGCCTTCAGCGCCGCCTTCTGCCCGGCCGCGTCCCCGTCGAAGGTGAAGATGACCTCGCCGCGGAACGCGTTGTCGTCCATCATCAGCCGCCGCAGCACCGAGATGTGGTCGTCGCCGAACGCCGTACCGCAGGACGCGATCGCCGTCGGCACGCCCGCCAGGTGCATCGCCATCACGTCGGTGTAGCCCTCGACGACCACCGCCTGGTGCCGCTTCGCGATCTCCCGCTTGGCCAGGTCGATGCCGAACAGCACCTGCGACTTGTTGAAGATCGGGGTGGCGGAGGTGTTGACGTACTTCGCCTCGATCGGGTCGTCGTCGTGGATGCGGCGCGCGCCGAAACCGACCACGTCCCCGGCCAGGTCCTTCAACGGCCACAGCAGCCTGCGGTGGAACCGGTCCAGCGGGCCGCGCCTGCCCTCCTTCGACAGGCCGCACTTGTACAGCTCGTCGAGCTCGAAGCCCTTGCCCAGCAGGTGCTTGGTCAGCTTGTCCCAGCCGGACGGGGCGAAACCGCAGCCGAAGCGGGTCGCGGCGGCCTCGTCGAAACCGCGCTCGGCGAGGTACTCGCGGCCCGGCAGCGCCTCCGGCGAACGCAGGTGCTCGGCGTAGAACTCGGCGGCGAGGCGGTGCGCCTCCACCATCCGCGCGCGGGTGCCGCGGTCCCGCTTCGGGCCCGGCGTCCCGCCCTCGTAGGTGAGCTGCAGCCCGGCCCGGTCGGCCAGCCGCTCCACGGATTCGACGAAACCCAGGTGCTCGGACTTCATGAGGAAGGCGATGACGTCGCCGCCCTCACCGCAGCCGAAGCAGTGGAAGGTGCCGTGGCTCGGGCGCACGTTGAACGACGGGGTCTTCTCGTCGTGGAACGGGCACAAGCCCTTCAGAGCACCGCCGCCGGCGTTGCGCAACGCCACGTATTCGCCGACGACCTCGTCGATCCGGATGCGGTCACGTACCTCGGCGACATCGCTATCTCGGATCCTTCCAGCCACCCGGCCAGTCTAGGCGTCGCGCACGACACACCGACGGGTGTCCCCGCGGGGCGCACAATCGGCGCATGACCAACGCCGGTCCGGAGCTCGCCGCCGAGTTCGACGCCCACCGAGCGCGGCTGGTCGCGCTCGCCTATCGGCTCACCGGCGGGCTCGCCGACGCCGAGGACGCGGTGCAGGAGGCCTGGCTGCGGCTGGCCCGCGAACCCGGTGAGATCCGCGACCTCGGCGCCTGGCTGAGCACCGTCGTCGGCCGGCTCTGCCTGGACAAGGTGCGCTCCGCCGCGCACCGGCGGGAGCGGTACGTGGGGCCGTGGCTGCCCGAACCGGTGGTGAGCCCGCTGGGCGCGCCCGACCCGCAGGACGTGGTGACCGGCCGCGAGGAACTGCGGATGGCGGCGCTGCGGCTGCTGCACGAACTGCCCGCCGAGCAGCGGTTCGCGTTCGTGCTGCACGACGGGTTCCAGGTGCCGTTCGGCGAGATCGCCGACCTGCTCGGCTGCCCGGCCGCCACCGCCCGCCAGTACGCGTCCCGGGCGCGGCGGTCCCTGGCCGAGGGCACCCCGCCGCGCGCGCCGCTACCCCGGCAGCAGGAGGTCGTCGACCGGTTCATGGCCGCGGTGACCAGCGGTGACGTGGCCGAGCTGACCCTGCTGCTGCACCCACGGGCGGCGCTCTACGGCGACGGCGGCGGGCAGGCGTCCACCGCCCGGCGGCCCGTCGTGGGCGCGGACAAGATCTCCCGGTTCCTGCTGGGGCTGGTGGCCAAGTACGGCACCGCCTCGCTCGCCGGATCGTTCCCGGTGCTGGTCAACGGCGATCTCGGCGTGTTCGTGCCGGGCGACCCGGACGATCCGACCGGGCGCACCTCGTTCCGGCGGGTGCTGGTGTTCACCGTGGCCGGCGACCGGATCGCGGAGCTGCACGACCTGGTGAGCCCGGACAAGCTGGCGCACCTCGACCCGGCCGCCTTCGATTCCTGATCGAGGGCCGCGCCGCCGGACGGGGACCCGGCCCGCGCCTCACGGCATCGGCACCCGGCACGCCTCGCCGGAGGCGAAGCCCTGCGCGGTGAGGCCCAGCGCGTGGTTCATGCGGGTCCGCTGGTTCTCCAGCGCGATCAGGTAGGTCAGCTCCAGCAGTCCCCGGTGGCCGAGCCTGCGGTCCAGCTCCGCGACCTGCTCGTCGGTCACCCGCACCGGCAGCTCGGTCATCGCGTCCGCGTACTCCACGACCAGCCGATCCAGTTCGGTGAACCGCGGCGAGGTGCGGTGGTCGTCGATCTCCCGCAGCCGCGCCACGTCCAGCCCCTCGTCGCGCTGCAGCATCGTGCCGAAGTCCACGCACCACGAGCAGCCGATGCGGGTCGCGGTCCGGAACACGGCCAGCTCCCGCAGGCTCGCCGGCAGCACCCGCGCCGCCCGGTCCACCGCCAGTTCCGCGGTGCAGGACGCCAGCAGCAGGCCCCGGTGGTGCGCGAGCACCGCCATCGGGTCCGGCACCGCACCGAAGCGGCGGCGGGCGTAGCGGTAGGCGAGCTTCGTCAGCAGTCCCACCCGCCGAGCGGGCAGGCGTTCGATCCGCGGCATGATCACTCCCGGTGGTCCCCGCCCGCCGGATGCGGGCGATCCACCACCGGGACGGGCGAGCGACCCGGAACGTGACAGCGCGCAGGTGAACGGCGCCTCCCCGAAGCGGAAGCGCCGTCCACCTCCGGGTCAGGACGGGTCGGTGACGCGGGCGAGGAAGTAGACCGCACCGGATTCGCGGTGGCGGACCAGGAACAGGAACGGGCGGTCCACCCGCACCCGGATCGGGTCGGGTTCGCGGACGATCGCGGTCAGCCGCATCATCGCCGCGGTCGCCGCCGCGCCTTCCAGCCCGGCCTCGTCCACGCGCAGCACCGCCTGGTGCACGATCGCCGAGATCTTCAGCGGTGCCTCGGTGAGCGCGCTGAAGTCCGCGCCCGGGGTGAACGCGGTGCGCACGCCGAGCGCACCGAGCGGTTCGGTGAGCTCCGCTTCCGCGGTGACGTCGAAGCGCGGCAGGAACAGCTCCACCCGCTGGTCGCGGCGCTGCGCCAGCAGTGCGTCCAGGTCGGCGGCGCTCAGCTCCGGTTCCGCGGTGGCGAGGTCCTCGTCGGGCAGCAGGACCACGGCCTCCGCTCCGCCCGCGGCGGGCAGCGCGATCGCCTGCCAGCCGCCGGCCGCGGCGTACCCGAGGCTGCGGGTGGTGGTCATCGTCGGTACCGCCCGCTGCCCGCCGGGCGCGTGGAACGGCTGCTCGGCGGTCCGCTTCGCGTCGAAGGCCTCCCGCCAGGACACCTTCAGGTAGAGCGCGTTGACCAGGGCGGCGACCGTCTCGGGGTCGACGGCGCCCGGGTCGAGCAGTTCCGGGATGAGGTCGCGCGTCGTCTCCGCCACGTCGGCGTTGATCAGCCGCCGGGCGCCGTCGGGGTCGTCGCGGAACGGGGCGGTGCGGACGGCGCTGCCGGGCCACTGCCCCAAGGTGCGCAGGAACTCCTCGCGCACCGGGAGCCCGTCGTGCGCCCACAGCGTGTTGGCGACCGCCAGCACCGGCGCTTCCGCCGAGCCGGTCGCGGACAGCTCCGCGGCCGGGGACAGCGCCCCGCGCACGGCTTCCGGATCGGGGGCGCGCAGTGCCGTCAGCAGTTCGTCCCGGGTGTCGCCCGCCGCGGCCGCGGTGGCCAGGCCGAGCGCGCTGGCCACCGAGTACGGGGACCAGGTGAACGATCGGTCCGGCGCGGGGGCGAGCCGGTGGTGCAGGGCCAGGCTGAAGTCGAGGTGCTCGGTCACGGCCGGGTGGGCTCCGTTCGGCGCGGCGGCGGTTCGGGGAGGATCTCCCCCGCCGAGTCTGCCACTCCGCACGGGCCGCGGGCCGGTCCTGGCGACTTCCAGCGCCCGCCGCTGCGAACGCGTTCGCCGGCGGCGGAGCGACCGACCTCGGCCGGCGATCCCTCGCGGGACGGCGTCGTCGCGACCGCGGGCGGAATCGCCGCGGTGCGGTCGCCGCGCTTCGGCCGCCCTCGCGGGTCCGGCTAGCTGACGGATTCCTCGATGTCCGACAAGCCCATGAGGCGCAGTTCCTGCGCGATGTACTCGGCCGCCCGGCGCGCTTCGGGGTCGCGCCAGCGCAGGTCGTTCACCCAGTCCGCGAGGTTGTCGGTGTTCACGTAGGGCTCGCCGTCGACGACGAGCTTCTGGATGTAGTGCCGGTTCGGCATCGAGGCTCTCCTTGCGGCGCGGGGACGGGTCGGGGGTCGCGCCACCTGCACAGCAAGTCGGGGGGGGGGGGGGGGGGGGGGGGGGGGCGGCCCCCCCCCCGGGGGCCCGGGGGGGGGCCCCCCGGCGGCGCCCCCCCCCCCCCCGCCGCGGTGAAACAAGCAAGGTGGGGGGGGGTGT
>NZ_JAIUKC010000026.1:6509-34510 GCF_020177435.1 Saccharopolyspora sp. 7B
CGGCGGGGCGGGGGCGGCCGGGGGGGGCGGGCCGCGGCGCCCCCCGCCCCCCCCCCCCCCCCCCCCCCCCCCCCCCCCCCCCCCCCCCCCCCCCCCCCCCCCCCCCACGCTGCGTGAACACTATGCCGGACGACCGGGCGTACGCACCCCCCGATCGGACCTATTTCACACAGACTTGGTGTCTCTGTGTACATGGCGTGCATGCCAGGACACCGCCTGCGCATCGGTCAACGACGCCACCTGGTCCAGCACCACCCGCAACCGCTGCGCATCGTCCGACGCCGCCGACCACGCCGGGGCCAACGCCGGGTCCAGCGACTCCGGGGCTCGCGCCGCCAGCACCGCGACCAGCTCCGCCAGCAGCTCCCGCTGCCGCTCCTGCATCCGCAACCGGCGCGGATCGCTGAGCACGAAGTGCACCGCCACCGCCTTGAGCACCGCCACCTCGGCCGCCACCTCGCGCGGCACCACCACGTCCGCCGCGTACCGGGTCAACGGCCCGGCGCCGAACGCCTCCACGGTGCCCGTCACCGCCGCCGAGGTGAACCGGCCGACGAGTTCGCTGGTCAACCGCTTCAACGCCACCTGCGCGGCCAAGGTGCCGTCGTAGTCGGCGACCGCGGCCACCGCGGGCAGCACCGCCAGCCCACCCGCCGCCGCGTCCAGCTCACCCGCATCGCCGTCCGCCCAGAAGTGCTTCGCCGCCAGCCGCACGATCTCCGAGCGCTCCTCCGGCCGGGACAGCTCGTGCAGCGAGATGCGGCCCGAGTGCACCCCGTCCTCCACGTCGTGCACCGAATAGGCAACGTCGTCGGCCCAGTCCATGACCTGCGCCTCCAGGCAGCGGCGTTCTCCCACCGCGCCCTGCCGCATCCAGTCGAACACCGCCAGGTCGTCCGGGTAGGCGCCGAACTTCACCTGCCCCGGTCGGCGCGGCCACGGGTACTTCGTCGCCGCGTCCAAGCAGGCGCGGGTCAGGTTCAGCCCGCTACCCGCACCCGGCTCGCCCGGCAGCTTCGGCTCCAACCTGGTCAGGATCCGCAAGGTCTGCGCGTTGCCCTCGAACCCGCCGCAGGCGCCCGCGAGCTCGTCCAACGCCTGCTCGCCGTTGTGCCCGAACGGCGGATGACCGATGTCGTGCGCCAACCCGGCCGTGTCCACCAGGTCCGGGTCCGCGCCCAGGGTCACCGCGATGCCGCGGCCGATCTGCGCGACCTCCAGCGAATGCGTCAGCCGGGTGCGCGGCACATCGCCTTCTTCCGGGCCCATCACCTGCGTCTTCCCGGCCAGCCTGCGCAGCGCGGCCGAGTGCAGCACCCGCGCCCGGTCCCGGGCGAACGGGCTGCGCGCCTCCCGGTGCGCGCCGGGGAAGGCCGCCTTCGGCGCTTCGGGGGCCGACCGGGCCAGGTCGTGCTCGTCGTAGCCGGGGCACAAGTCGTTCACCGCGCCCAGCCTACGGCCTACCCCCGCCCTGCCAGCCGGAACGCGGCGGCAACGGCCGGTGAACGCCGGGTCAGCTCAAGCGGTCGCTGAGGACCTCGGCCGGGGCGTGCGTCAACCGGTAGTACAGCAGGCCACCGGTCTCCCGGAAGATGTAGTGGAACTGCGTCGCCCGGGTCTGCACCATCGGCCCCGAGCGGGTCGGCGACGCCCACGCGTCCAACCCGAAATCACCGGCCATCGTGCGGGCGCGCAACGAGTGCCACGGGTCGCTGACGATCAGCGCCGAGCTCCAGCCGCGTTCCCGCGCCAAGGTCGCGACCGCCTTCATGCTGCCCAGGGTGTCCGCCCCGGTCTCCACGTCGGTGATCTTGTTCTCGGGCACGCCCTGCTCGGCCAGCCACAGCCGGCCCGTCTCCGCCTCGGTGTACTCGTCGCCGACCTGGCTGCCGCCGACGGTCACCACGTGCTCGGTCAGGCCCTGCTCGTAGAGCTCCAGGGCCTGCTCCAGCCGCGCGCGCAGCACCGGGGTGGGCTTGCCGTGGTACTGGGCCGCGCCCAGCACCACGATCATGTCCACCGGGCGGCGGTCGTCGCTGCGCGCCACCTGCCACACGCGGAAACCGGTACCGCCCAGCAGCAGCAGCACCATCAGCACCGCACCGAGCACGGTGCGGCGCAGCACCCGGCCGGTGCTGGAACCACGGGGGGCGGTACCGGTCTCAGTCATGGGCTCGTTCCGGTGCCGGGGCCGCTCAGCAGCCGATGAGGCGGACGGCGAGGTACTCCTCCAGCTTGTCCATCGCCACCCGCTCCTGGGACATGGTGTCGCGCTCGCGGACCGTCACCGCGTGGTCGGACAGCGAGTCGAAGTCCACCGTCACGCAGAACGGGGTCCCGATCTCGTCGTGCCTGCGGTAGCGGCGGCCGATCGCACCGGCGTCGTCGAACTCGATGTTCCAGTTCCGGCGCAGCTGCGCGGCCAGGTCCTTCGCCTTCGGCGACAGCTCGGCGTTGCGGGACAGCGGCAGCACCGCGGCCTTCACCGGCGCCAGCCTGCGGTCCAGCTTCAGCACGGTGCGCTTGTCCACGCCGCCCTTGGCGTTCGGCGCCTCGTCCTCGTGGTAGGCGTCCACCAGGAAGGCCATCATCGGACGTCCCACGCCCGCCGCCGGTTCGATCACGTAGGGACGGTAGCGGGAGTTGCTGGCCTGGTCGAAGTACGACAGGTCCACGCCCGAGTGGTTCGAGTGCGTGGTGAGGTCGAAGTCGGTGCGGTTGGCGATGCCTTCCAGCTCACCCCACTCGCTGCCCGCGAAGCGGAAGCGGTACTCGATGTCGACGGTGCGCTTCGAGTAGTGCGACAGCTTGTCCTTCGGGTGCTCGAAGAGCCGCAGGTTGTCGCGGTCCACACCGAGGTCCACGTACCAGTCGGTGCGCGCGTCGATCCAGTACTGGTGCCACTGCTCGTCCTCGCCCGGCTCGACGAAGAACTCCATCTCCATCTGCTCGAACTCGCGGGTGCGGAACACGAAGTTACCGGGCGTGATCTCGTTGCGGAACGACTTGCCGATCTGGCCGATGCCGAACGGCGGCTTCTTGCGCGCGGTCGTCATCACGTTCGCGAAGTTCACGAAGATGCCCTGCGCCGTCTCGGGGCGCAGGTAGTGCATGCCCTCGTCGCTCTCGACCGGGCCGAGGAACGTCTTGAGCATCATGTTGAACTCGCGCGGCTCGGTGAACTGGCCGCGGTTGCCGCAGTTCGGGCAGGGGATCTGGGACAGGTCGCCCTCGGCGATCTCCTTGCCGGTGCGCTCGGCGAACTCCTCCACCAGGTGGTCGCCGCGGAAGCGGTGGTGGCAGGAGGTGCACTCGACCAGCGGGTCGTGGAACGCCCCGACGTGGCCGGAGGCGACCCACACGTCGCGGGGCAGGATCACCGAGGAGTCGAGGCCGACGACGTCGTCGCGGCCCTGCACCATGGACTTCCACCACTGGCGCTTGATGTTGTCCTTGAGCTCGACGCCGAGCGGCCCGTAGTCCCACGCCGACTTCGTACCGCCGTAGATCTCCCCGGACGGGAAGACGAAGCCACGGCGCTTGCACAGGTTGACGATCGTGTCGATCTGATCGGCGGGCACGGTCACTCCGGAATCTCAGGTCGAGGGACTCGACGATTGCTTCGGGCCGAGGCTCGACCGCGCAGGTCGGGCTCGGCGAGGGCTCCATCTGCGAGCGGGCCCGGCGGCGCTGCGCCGGTCCCCGCCGCTCGTTCCGGTCGGGGGCTCCGGGGCCTGCACCTCCCCGGGGTCGGTGAGGTCCTCCCGGCATCGGAGTCCGGCTTCCGACGATCTCCGATGCTGCGCAGGCCGCACCTGCGCACGCGTCCCGTTCCTGGGGTTTCCCAGCGTACCGATGAGGTCGCTCGCACCGGCGGCCCCACCCGCCTCCCGCGCGGCGCAGGACGGCCCTGGTCACCCGTCCGGTGCGGTCAGCGGTGCTGCGCTGGCGCGATCGCGCCCGCCCCGGGCCGCTCCCGCGAGGTGCCTACCCGTTTCGCCCGACCCGTAGGATGGGCCGTGGCAGAGGGCACCGCCGCGCCCCGCGCGGGACGCGTCCTCCGCAGCAGCACCGCCGACCGGACCGCCGGTGCGGCAGCACTCCAGGCACGCCGGAAAGGACACCATGCCCGCCGTCAGCCCCGATCCCCTCGCCGGATCGACCGGCTCCGAGCCGGTCGAGATCGCGTCGGCGGCCGGGACGGCGAGCGGCCACCCGGATCGCGCCGAGGAGCACGTGCACTCGCCGGAGCGCGAAGCGCCGCGCCTGGTCCCGGTGCACGACCAGCAGACCCTGGTCGAAGCCGGCGAGCTGCTGCGGGCGCTGGCCGCGCCGGTGCGCATCGCGATCGTGCTGCAGCTGCGCACGGCCGAGCGGTGCGTGCACGAGCTGGTGGAGGCGCTCGGCGTCACCCAGCCGCTGATCAGCCAGCACCTGCGGGTGCTGAAGTCCGCGGGGGTCGTGCACGGGGAGCGGCACGGGCGCGAGGTCGTGTACCGCCTGGTCGACGAGCACCTGGCGCACATCGTCGTGGACGCCGCCACGCACGCGGAGGAGCTCTCCGGAACCCGTCCGCGCGGACGCGGCGCACGTCCGGCCCCCGAGAACGAGGAAACGGAGACAGCGTGACCACCGGTGAGCGTTCCGCGGCCGGCGTGCCGGGCCTGCGGGCAACCAAGCAGCGAGCGGCGGTCTCCCGCCTGCTCAGCGAGGTCGACGACTTCCGGTCGGCGCAGGACCTGCACGAGCAGTTGCGGCGCCGCGGCGAGGGCATCGGCTTGACCACCGTCTACCGCACCTTGCAGACCTTGGCCGACGCTGGCGAGATCGACGTGCTGCGCACCGACTCGGGCGAGGCGATCTACCGCCGCTGCTCCGCCGAGCACCACCACCACCTGGTGTGCCGGCACTGCGGCCGGACCGTGGAGGTCGCGGACCCGCCGGTGGAGGCGTGGGCGGAGCGGATCGCGGGCGAGCACGGCTTCTCGAACGTGGGTCACACCGTCGAGATCATCGGCGTGTGCCCGGAGTGCGCCGCCGAGTGAGCCCCGCTCAGTACTCGTAGGGGTCGTCCGGCGCCGGGATGCCGCGGGCCCCGGTGATGTCGAAGGTCGGCACCTGGCCGTTCGCCTCGGTCGCGCTGCCCGCCCGCAGCGTGCCGGTCACCTCGATCCAGCTGTCCTGCGGGGTGGTCGCGAGCGCGTTCGCGGCGGGTCCGGCCAGGTCGATCAGCACCGGTGAGGCGTCGGCCGCGCAGCAGCTGATCCGCATCCGCGCGAGCTGGGTCCGCGCCGGGCCGTCCGCCGGGTGCACCACGAAGCCGCGCAGCCGCACGGCCCGCTGCTCCAGCGCACCGCTGCCGTCCCACACGACGCGGGTGATGAACTCCGAGACGCTCAGCTCCGGTGCCGGCCCCGGCGGCAGCTCGTCGAACAGGGCGCTCGCCCCGGTGGGCCGCTCGGGTGCCGCGGTCTGCTGGCCGCGGCCGATGGAGTCGGCGCCCAGCGCGGGCGGGGCGACCAGGAAGATCGCGAACACCGGGAGCAGCAGCATCCACGGGCTCCGGTCGCGGTGCTCGTGCGCGGCGTGCTCGGCCGGCTCGTGCGGTTCGGGCGGGGCGGCGAACGGGTCGTCCGCCCGCGCCCTGGCCCGCGCCGCCCGGATGTCGCGCACGATGGCGACGGCGGCCAGCAGCACCATCACCACCCCGGTGCCGATCAGCCACGGGAACAGCGCCGGTTTGACGTAGCGCAGGTAGGTCCCGGTGAGCGCGATCTTGAGCAGGGCGCCGCCGAGCAGCACCAGCAGCAGGTTCTGCGTTTCGCGCCGCATCACGCGCCTCCCAGCAGCAGCAGGCCGACCAGCACCGAACTGGCGACGGCGACCACGAACGTCAACGGGGCGAACCGGAGGGCGAAGGACCGCCCGAAGGTGCCCGCCTGCAGGGCGATGAGCTTGATGTCCACGGCGGGCCCCACGACCAGGAACACCAGCTTCGGGATCAGCGGCATCCCGGCCATCGCGGCGGCGACGAACGCGTCCGCCTCGCTGCACAGCGCCAGCACCACCGCGAGCACCGCCATCACCAGCACGCCGAGCACCAGCTGCCCGCCCAGCGAGCTCGTCCACTCCGCCGGGACCAGGACGTTGAACACCGCGGAGGTGAGCCCGCCGAGCACCAGGAAGCCGCCGGCTTCGACCAGGTCGTGCCGGGCGGTCTCGGCGAACAGCGCCCACCGGCCCGCACCGCCCGGTGCGCGCCGCTCGGCCCGCCGCAGCGCGCGGTCGGCGATCCACTCGGCCTTGCCCACGCGCAGCCACAGCCAGCCCATCGCGCACGCGGTCAGCAGCGACCCGAGGAACCGGGCGAGCACCATCATCGGGTCACCGGGGAACGCGACCGCGGTCGAGACCAGCACGATGGGGTTCACCGCAGGCGCGGCGAGCAGGAACGCCAACGCCGCGGCGGGTGCGATGCCCTGCTGCATCAACCGGCGGGCCACCGGCACGGAGGCGCACTCGCACCCGGGCAGCGCCACCCCGGCCAGCCCGGCGACCGGCACCGCGGCGCCGGGGCGCCCGGGCAGCACCCTGCGCAGCGCGCTCGGCGGCACGAACGCGGCGATCGCCCCGCTGATCAGCACGCCGAGCACCAGGAACGGCAGCGCCTGCACGCACACCGCGACGAACACGGTCGATCCGGTGCGCAGCCCCGGCACGTCCAGCAGCGCGCTGAGCTGCGCCTGGAACAGCAGCGCGAGCAGCAGCAGCGCGCACAGCACTTCCATCGAGGTGACCCGGCGGCGCCGCACCGGACCACCGCTCGGACTCCCCGGGTCGCTCCCCGGGCGGAGGGTCGTGGTCACCGGCTCATCGTGCCAGCCGCACATGACCATCGTTGCCACCTGCCCTGGCCCCGGGACCACCGGTTCCCACCCGCTCGAGCGGCCGATCACCCGTTCCGGCCCGCGGATCGGCGACCGGAGGTGACCTCCGGTGGCGCGGTTCACCCCGGATCACCCGGGTTCGGCCGTATCCGGCGAAGTCCGGGCCGCCCGGCGCCGACTCGCCGCCCGCGTGCCGGCCGAACCGGCCCCGCGCAGCACGACGCCCCTCCCGGAACCGGCGCGGTTCCAGGTGGGGCGCGCGGCCCCCCCCCCCCCCCCCCGCGCCCCGCCCCCCCCCGCCCCCCCCCCCCCCCCCCCCCCCCCCCCCCGGGGGGGGGGGGGGGGGGGGCGTGCGCGGTACGGCGGTTCAGTCGGCGGCCGGGGTGTCCTCTTCGACCTCGGTGAGCAGCTCACCGCGCAGCTGCGACGCGGTCGACACGACCAGCATCAGCAGCGTGCCCAGCGGCTGCTGCTCCATGCCCTCGGCGGGGAACGCGTAGCGCAGCGTCACGTCCATGCCGCGCTCGGTGCGCACCACGCCGAGCGTGCCGAACAGGCCCTGCCCGGCACGTTCCGCGGCCGACTGCGCCAGCTTCTCGTCCAGCGGCAGGTCCCACGCCACGACGCAGGTCAGGCTCAGCACGGTCAGGCCCTCGGCGAGCTGCATCGCCTGCACCGCGCACGGCACGTCGCCGTGCCGCAGCGTCAACGCGCCGTCGTCGTCGACGTTCACCTCGTGGTAGGTCTCCAGCGCCTCTTTCGCCGCGGTCAGCAGTTCCGCGGTAGTGGCGGCCTCCTGGGTCATGAGATGCCCTCCTGGGCGGTTTCAGTGGTGCTCTCGTCCTGCGCGGCACGATCGACGGCGCCGCCGAAGCGCCGGTCGCGGCGTGCGTACTGCTCGCACGCGCGCCACAGGTGGCGACGATCCACGTCGGGGAACAGGGTGTCTTGGAACACCAATTCGGCGTATGCGGACTGCCAGAGCAGGAAGTTGGAAGTGCGTTGCTCCCCGGACGGCCGGATGAACAGGTCGACGTCGGGCATCTCCGATTGGTAGAGGTGCCGGGACACGGTCCGCTCGTCCACCTTCTCTGGATTGATCTTGCCTGCGGCGGCCAGCCGGGCGATCTCACGAGCGGCGTCGCCCACCTCGGCCCGGCCACCATAGTTCACGCACATGGTCAAGTTCATGACTTCGTTGCCACGAGTGCGCTCTTCCGCGGCCTGGAGCGTGTTCACGACGCTGCGCCACAGCCGCGGCTTGCGACCGGCCCAGCGCACCCGCACGCCGAGCTCGTCGAGCTCGTCGACGCGCCGGGCGATGACGTCGCGGTTGAAGCCCATGAGGAACTTGACCTCCTCCGGGCTGCGCTTCCAGTTCTCGGTGGAGAAGGCGTACAGCGACAGCCACTTCACGCCGATCTCGATGGCACCCCTGGCGAGCTCCAGCACGACCTGCTCGCCCCGCTTGTGCCCCTCGACCCGGGGCAGTCCGCGTTCGTTGGCCCAGCGACCGTTGCCGTCCATCACGATGGCCACGTGCCGCGGCACCAGCTCGGGCGGCAGGGCGGGCGGGGTCGCACCGGAAGCGTGCGGGGCAGGCGCCTTCACGCTCGGGTCGTCGCTACCGCGTCCACGGCGTCGCAGCATGTGTGCCTTCTCCTTTGCTCTGCGGCCGGGCGCCCATTCTCCCGGACCCGCATGTCACCCGTTCAGTGGTGTCCCGTAGCGGACTTCGAGCCGGGTGTCCGACGGCAGCCGGACCATCCCGATTCGCTGGTAGAACGCTTGCGCCCGGGTGTTGCTCGGGTTCACGCCGAGCTGCACGCCCGGTGATCCGGCGCGCGCCAGCTGCTGGAACACCGCCTGCATCAACCGCTTTCCCATGCCCTGCCCGCGGACTCCGGCGACCAGGTTGATGTGCAGGTGCGAGGGGAACCGGTCCAGCTGCGCGGGCAGCATCAGCCGCGGCCGGTGCAGGAACGCGCGCAGCTGGCTGTCCGCGTCGCGGCCGTCCACCACCCGCGAGGAGGGGTGGCTGGCGGCGAACCGCGGTGCCCACTCCAGCTGCCAGCGCGCGTAGAACTCCTCGGTGTGCAGCGCGGCGACGACGTAGCCGAGCACGGTGCCGCGGCCTTCCACGACGAAGGCCAGTTCGGGGTGCAGCAGCAGGTAGGGGTCGGCGAAGACGTGGGCGACCAGGTCGGGCTCCCGCAGGATGTGGTGCACGGGTTCGCCGCCGTCGCCGGTGGCCACGCAGATCCGGTGCACCGCTTCGGCGTCCCGGGGGCGCCAGCTGCGCACGATCAACCGGTGGCCCCGTCCGCCGTTCCCGGGATCGCGGTGGCCCGGTGGACGGGATCCGCTGCGGCCGACTCCCCAGCGACCGGTTCCCCGACGGCCGACTCCGCTGCGGCTGATTCCGCTGCGGCCGATCCGGCAGCGGTCGTTTCCTCGGCGGTGGGTTCCTCGTCCACCGCGGCCGCGCGTTCGCGGATGAGCTCGGGCACCACCGGGCGGTGTTCCTGGCGCTCCACCAGCGGCAACGAGCGCAGCTGCCGCTCCAGGTGCCACTGCAGGTGCGCGGCGACGAGCCCGCTGCCCTCCCGGCGCACCTGCTCGGTGGTCCGCTCGGCGGCCGGCCAGTCGCCGTGCATGAGCGCTTCGAGCAGCGGCAGCGTCTGCTGCGCGGGGCGCGCCGAGCCGGTGGGGCGGCAGTTCACGCACATCGCACCGCCGCCCTGCACGTTGAACGCGGCGTGCGGGCCCGCCTCCCCGCAGCGCGCGCACTCGCTGAGCGCGGGGGCCCAGCCCGCGTAGGACATGGCGCGCAGCAGGAACGCGTCGAGCACCAGCGACGGGTCCCGCTCCCGCCCGGACAGCGCCCGCAGCGCGCCGGTGACCAGCAGGTACAGCCGCAGCACCGGTTCGCCTTCCTCGGCGGCGAGCCGGTCCACGGTCTCCAGCACGGCGCAGCCCGCGGTGTAGCGCTGGTAGTCGTCCACGATGTGCACGCCGAACGCGTCCAGCGTCTGCACCTGGGTGATCACGTCGAGGGTGCGCCCGGTGTGCAGCTGCACGTCCACGTGGCAGAAGGGTTCGACCCGGGCACCGAAGCGCGAGGTGGTGCGGCGCACGCCCTTGGCGACGGCGCGCACCTTGCCGAAGCGGCGGGTGAGCAGGGTGATGATCCGGTCGGCCTCACCCAGCTTGTGGACCCGCAGCACGACGCCGGTATCCCGGTAGAGGCTCACCCCGCCATCGTCCCACTACCGGGCGACCCGGCTGCTCCGGGTGAGCGTCCGGCCGGAACGCCGGGTGCCCGCGGGATCAGGCCCGCAGCGCCTCGAAACCGGGGAGGTTGCGCACCACGCCCCACACCACGGCGGCGGCCAGCACCGCGTTCGCCGCCCAGCGGCCGGGGCGGCCGACCAGCCAGGGCGACGGGATGCCGCGGACCTCCTGGCGCGCCGAGGCGATCAGGAACAGCACCGCCACCGGCAGCACGAGCACCAGGGCGAAGGCGTTCAGGTCGACGGCGCGCGCCAGGTCGCCGTGCAGCAGCGCGCCGAGCATCCGGCTGCCGCCGCAGAACGGGCAGTCGAAGCCGGTGAGGAACAGCAGCGGGCAGGGCAGCGGGACGAGTCCGGCGCTCAGCACCAAGCCGAGCGCCCCGGCTCCCGCCGCGAGGCGGGTCGTCCGGGCCCCGCGACGAAGCGGGGAGGTGGCCGCTCGCAGCAGCCCGCTCACTCGATGCTCACCACTGCTGCGGCGGCTGCTGCGGGTAACCGGGCTGCTGCTGGCCCGGGTAACCGCCCTGCTGGGGGTAACCGCCCTGCTGCGGGTAACCGGACTGCGCCGGGTAGCCGGGCTGCTGCGGGTAGCCGCTGGTCGGCGCGGGGTCGGCCGGGACGACGACGGACTTGACGATCTTGTCGGCCCAGGTCTGGTTCTTCTGCTCCCACAGCGGGGCGAGGAAGCCGATCGAGCAGGGAAGCCCGTCCAGGATGTGGCAGAGCTGGCGCAGGAACGCGCCGCCGAAGCCGAGGGGCTGCCCGGTCTCCTCGCTGACGGTCTTGATCTTGACGATCTTCTGCCCGATGGTCTGCCCGGTGGTCCCGCGCTTGTAGCAGAGGTTCCAGATGTTGAACGCCATCGCGATCAGCCCGAAGATCCCGAGGACCGTGTACACGGTGCTGATCATGGACAGCGCTTCGGCTTCGGTGGTGATCGACGAAGCGGAGCCCATGACGCTCGCGAAGGTGATCCCGTAGACGATCAGGTAGGGCACGCCGACGAGCGCCCCGTCGATCAGGTACCCCAGCACCCGGGTCCCCCACTCGGAGAACGGCCCGGGGTGCCCGTAGCCGTAGCCCGGCTGGCCGTACGGCTGCTGACCGTAGGGCTGCTGGCCGTACGGCTGCTGGCCGTAGGGCGCGGGCTGTTGCGGCATCGGGCCGGACTGCGGATAGGGCTGCTGGGGCTGGCCTCCCGACTGCGGGTACGGCTGTTGCCCGTAGGGCTGCTGCGGCTGCGGGCCGGACGGCGGCCCGCCATACGGGTTGGTCACGGAGACAATCCTTCGATCGGGTGGAATGGCAGCGCTCTGAGGAGGCCGGGCAGGAAATTACCCGAGCGCAACTCGCCACCGCGGCCGATCCGGGAAATCTTGCGCAGTCCGTTGCGAAGTCAAACTCCGCGGGATCAGAATCCCAACCTCCGCAGCTGCTTCGGGTCGCGCTGCCAGTCCTTGGCGACCTTCACGTGCAGGTCCAGGTAGATCTTGCTGCCCAGCAGCTTCTGGATGTGCTGGCGAGCGTTGGACCCGACCTCGCGCAGCCGCTCGCCCTTGCGGCCGATCACGATCGACTTCTGGCTCTGCCGCTCCACGTAGACGATCGCGTGCACGTCCACCAGGTCGTCGCGGTCCTCGCGCTGGTTCATCTCCTCGATGCGGACGGCCAGCGAGTGCGGGAGCTCGTCGCGCACGCCTTCCAACGCGGCCTCGCGGATCATCTCCGCGATCAGCGTCTCCTCCGGCTCGTCGGTGAGCTCGCCGTCCGGGTACAGCTGCGGGCCTTCCGGCAGGTGACCCACCAGCAGGTCACCGAGGGTGTCCATCTGGTAGGAGTCCACAGCGGACACCGGGACCAGATCGGCGAAGTCCATCACCTGCTGCAGGGCGAGCAGCTGCTCGGCGACCTGCTGCTTGGTGGCCAGGTCGGTCTTGGTGATGACGCCGAGCACCGGGGTGCGGCGGGCGACCTTCTTGAGCTGCTCGGCGATGAACTTGTCGCCGGGCCCGACCTTCTGGTCCGCGGGCACGCAGAACCCGACGACGTCCACTTCGGACCAGGTCTCGTAGACGAGGTCGTTGAGCCGCTGGCCGAGCAGGGTGCGCGGCCGGTGCAGGCCCGGCGTGTCCACGATGATCAGCTGGGCGTCGGGCCGGTGCACGATCCCGCGGATCGCGTGGCGGGTGGTCTGGGGCTTGCTGGAGGTGATCGCCACCTTCGAACCGACCAGCGCGTTGGTCAGCGTGGACTTGCCGGCGTTGGGGCGGCCGACGAAGCACGCGAACCCGGAGCGGTGTTCGGCGGGGGCATCTGGAGTGCTGCTCACCCGCCCATTGTCGCCGGACGACGAGGTGAGCGGCCCACCCGCCCCGGCGGAGGCGGCGGGCGGGCCGTTCACCAGGTGTTCAGCGCAGCACGCCCCGGACCTCGCCCGCGGCGTCGGCGCGCAGCACCGGCGCGGCGGCGGTGAGGTCGCGGACGGCGGCGACGGAGTCGGCGGAGACCTCGGCGGCGTCGGTGACGACGGCGGCCGCCTCCAGCCCTTCGGCACCGCCGGCGGCCGCGGTGGCCACCGCCACCTGCAGCGCGGTCAGCCGCAGCGAGGGCAGCTCGACGGTGCAGGCGGCGTAGGTGCGGCCGTCGGTGTCGCGGACCGCGGCGCCTTCGGCGGCGCCGGTGCGCGCGCGGGCCGACCGGGCCAGCGTCACGATCTTGGCGTCCTCGGCGTCCAGTTCCTGCGGGGGCGCTTGCTCAGCCACGGGTGCTGCTTCCTTCCTGGTCGGCACCGCGGTGCGATGCGGGCTCGCCGTTCGCGCGGCGCACGAGCAGCGCGTTGATGCGGATGCGGCCGCGGTGGTCCTTGCCGCCTTCGGCGCGCAACCGGAGTCCTTCGATCTCGGCTTCGGCACCGGGCAGCGGGACCCGGCCGAGGCGCTGGGCGAGCAGGCCGCCGACGGTCTCCACCTCGGATCCGTCCAGCTCCACGCCGCACAGCGCGCCGAGGTCCTCCACCGGCAACCGGGAGGAGACCCGGACGGTGCCGTCCTCCAGGTGCTCGATCGGGCGGTGCTCCTCCAGGTCGGACTCGTCGGTGATCTCGCCGACGATCTCCTCGATGACGTCCTCGATGGTGAGCAGGCCCGCGGTGCCGCCGTACTCGTCGACGGCGATGGCCAGGTGGCTGCGGGACAGCTGCATCTCCTTGAGCAGCTCGTCGAGGCGCTTGGTGTCCGGCACGAAGCTCGCCGGGCGCATCAGCTCGCCCAGCTCCGGCCCCGGCTGATTCAGGTCGCCGCCGTCGGCGAGGGCCTGGGTGAGGTCGCGCAACGTCACCACGCCCACCACGTCGTCCACGCTGTCGCCGATCACCGGCACCCGGGAGAACCCGGAGCGCAGGCACAGCGCGAGGGCTTGGCGGGCGGACTTGGCGCGTTCGATCCAGACGATCTCGGTGCGGGGCACCATCACCTCGCGGGCGATGGTGTCGCCGAACTCGAACACCGAGTGGATCATCTCGCGTTCCCCGGCGGCGACGACGCCGCGCTCCCCGGCCAGGTCGACCAGCTCGCGCAGCTCCACCTCCGAGGAGAACGGGCCCTCGCGGAACCCGCGCCCGGGGGTGAGGCCGTTGCCGATCAGGATCAGCAGCCGGGTCAGCGGGTTCAGCACCCGCGCCAGCACCCGCACCGGCGCCGCGACCACCAGGCCCACCCCGTACGGGTGCTGCCTGCCGATGGTGCGCGGGCCGACGCCGACCAGCACGTACGAGACCACCAACATGATCACGATCGCGAGCAGCGCCGCCAGCGCGTCCGACTCCACCACGCGCAGCACCACGACCGCGACCAGCACGGTGGCGCCCAGCTCGCAGGCCAGCCGCAGCAGGATCAGCAGGTTGACGTGCCGCGGGCGGTCCTCCAGCACCAGCGCCAGCTGCCTGGCCCCGCTGCGGTTCTCCCGCAGCAGCTCCTCCACCCGGGCGCGGGAGGCGCTGCCGACCGCCGCGTCGGCGGCGGCGAACACCCCGGCCCCCAGGACGAGCAGCACAGCCCACACCAGCAGTGCGGCCGAACTCATGTGCGCGTTCCCCCTCAGTCGCGGGGGACCTCGGGCGCGGTGCCCGGGTCCAGTCCCACGGTTCCCAGCACGCGGGAGTCCGCGTCGTGCTGCGCGGCGGCCCGCTCGGCCTCGTCCCGAGCGGTCCGGTAGTCGGCGAGGATCCGGTTCTGCAGCCCGAACATCTCGCGCTCCTCCTCCGGCTCCGCGTGGTCGTAGCCGAGCAGGTGCAGCACCCCGTGCACCGTGAGCAGGTGCAGTTCGTCGATCAGCGGATGCCCGGCCTTGCGGGCCTGGTCCTTCGCGAACGCGGGGCACAGCACGATGTCGCCGAGCAGCGCGGGCCCGGAACCGGCCGCGTCCGGGCGGCGGGACGAGTCGTACTCGTCCATCGGGAAGGCCATCACGTCGGTCGGGCCGGGCAGGTCCATCCAGCGCTCGTGCAGGTCGGACATGACGTTCAGCTCGACCAGCACGATGGACAGCTCCGCGAGCTGGCTGACGCTCATCCGGTCCAGCGCGTAGCGGGCGACGGACACGATGGTGCCCTCGTCGACCTCGACCCCGGATTCGTTGGCGATTTCGATGCTCATGCGTGTTCCCGGAACTGACCGCCGCGGCCGGAGCGGCGCGGGAACTGCTCGGAGTCCGCGTCCTGCTCGGCCTGCCAGCGGTCGTAGGCGTTGACAATGTCGGTGACCAGGCGGTGACGGACCACGTCCCCGCTGTCGAGCACGGCGAAGTGCACGTCGTCGACCCCGTCGAGGATCTCCCGGACGACCTTCAGGCCGCTGCGCTGCCCACCGGGCAGGTCGACCTGGGTGACGTCGCCGGTGACCACGATGCGGGAGCCGAAACCGAGCCGGGTCAGGAACATCTTCATCTGCTCCGGCGTGGTGTTCTGCGCTTCGTCGAGGATGATGAAGGCGTCGTTGAGGGTGCGCCCGCGCATGTACGCCAGCGGCGCGACCTCGATGGTGCCCGCCTGGGTGAGCCGCGGCACCGACTCGGGGTCGATCATGTCGTGCAGCGCGTCGTACAGCGGCCGCAGGTACGGGTCGATCTTCTCGTACAACGTGCCCGGCAGGTAGCCGAGCCGCTCCCCCGCTTCGACCGCGGGCCTGGTCAGGATGATCCGGTTGACCTGCTTGGCCTGCAGCGCCTGCACTGCCTTCGCCATCGCCAGGTAGGTCTTGCCGGTGCCCGCGGGACCGATGCCGAACACCACGGTGTTCTGGTCGATCGCGTCCACGTAGTGCTTCTGGTTCAGCGTCTTCGGGCGGATGGTGCGGCCCCGCCGGGACAGGATGTCGAGGCTGAGCACCGCGGCGGGCGACTCACCGCTGTCGGCCGAGAGCATGCCCACCACGCGGCGCACGGCGTCCGGCCCGAGCTGGCCGCCCTTGTCCACCACGGTGATGAGCTCGGAGAACACCCGTTCGCCGAAGGCCACGTCGGCCGGGTCGCCGGTGAGGGTGACCTCGTTGCCGCGCACGTGCACGTCGGCGGTGAGGAGTTCCTCGACGACCCGCAGGTTCGCGTCGCGGGTGCCGACCAGTGCGAGCACCGCGCTGTCCGGGACCGTCACCTTCGACTGCACCGACCGGTCGCGCGCGTGCTGCGCGGACAGGTGCTGGGCGGAGAGGTTCGACTGCTCGGGTTCCGGGCCGGTGCCGGTCGGCGTCGTGCCGTTCCGGGCGGTCGTGTCCTGCTCGGTCCCGTCCTGCGGTACGCGGTCCTGCTGGTCGTCCCTGGACTGCTGCTGTCCGGACTGGGCGGATCCACCCGCTGCGATTCCGGCCACGTGTGTTCGGGCCTGCTTTCTGCGCTCGGCGCGCGAAGTCGGTCGTCGTTCCTGCTATCGATGGTAGAGCAACCGGCGAGGCGGTTGCGCCGCCGATCCGGCGGCCGCCCGGCGGCGTCCTAGCCCTTGATCGGGCCGCCGGTGAGGCCGCCGAGCGGTTCGCCGCCCAGCAGGTGCAGGTGCACGTGGAAGATGGTCTGCCCGGCGTCCTCGTTGGTGTTGAACAGCAGCCGGTACCCGGATTCGGCGATGCCCTCGCGCTCGGCGATCTCCCCCGCCACCCGCACCAGCTCGGCCAGCAGGTCCGGCTCGGCGGTGGCGAGCTCTGCGGCGTTGCGGTAGCGGGTCTTCGGCACCACGAGCACGTGGGTGGGCGCCTGCGGGTTGATGTCGCGGATCGCGAGGACGCGCTCGGAGTCGTGGACGACGTCCGCGGGGATCTCGCCGGCGATGATGCGCAGGAACAGGGAGTCCAGGTCGCTGTCGGTCATGCCGGGAAGGCTATCCGCCGCGAGCGGCCCCGCGGGCGAACGCCCCTGCGCCGGGACCGCCACGGGGAGATCCCCCGACCGGATGCCGCGCCGTAGTGGGGCTGGGGGTTGCCCGGCTACGGCGCGGCCTCGCCGGACCGAGGGGGGGTTGTCCGGCGAGCGCCCGGTTGGGCTCGCTCCGCGAGCCACCTGAAGGGATCGACCCGTGACCCCCAGGCGTGTGCTTCACGGTAACCCCACGTCATCCGTCCGCGCTGGAAAACGCACGAACCCGTGATCCTGGCTCCGATCCGGTGACGCACCGCGCCGGGACGGCGCAGTCCGCGAACACCCGGCGAACCACTCTGACCAGCACTGGTGCCGGGCGAGGCGGTGGACCGCCCCGCCACATCACGATCCGGACTCGGCCCCGTCCGGGAACGGGCTCACTTGTGGCCGAAGGACTTGAAGCGGGAGAAGAGGCCTTGGCGCTGCCCGTTCCCGTTCGCGGTCACCGTCGGCTCCGGCTGCTCCTCGCCGCGCAGCGCCGCGAGCTGCCGCAGCAGTTCGGCCTGCTCATCGTCGAGCCGGGTCGGCACCTGGACGTCGAGGTGCACGTGCAGGTCGCCGTGCCCGCTGACCCGCCCGTTGGAGCGCAGCTTCGGCAGCCCGCGGCCGGTGAGCACGTGCTCGGTGCCGGGCTGGGTGCCGGGTTCGACGGTGAGCTCCTCGGTGCCGTCCAGGGTCTCCAGGGTGAGCACCGTGCCCAGCGCCGCCGCGGTCATCGGCACTTCGACGTTGCAGTGCAGGTCGGCGCCGTCGCGGATGAACCGCTCGTGCGGCAGCTCCTCCACTTCGACGAACAGGTCGCCCGCCGGACCGCCGCCGGGGCCCACTTCGCCCTCACCGGCGAGCCGCACCCGCATGCCGTCGCCGACTCCCGCGGGGATCTTCACGGTGATGGTGCGGCGTTCGCGCACCCGGCCGTCGCCGCCGCACTGCTGGCACGGGTCGGTGATGACCTCGCCGAAGCCGCGGCACACCGGGCAGGGGCGGGAGGTCATGACCTGGCCGAGGAACGACCGCTGCACGGACTGGACCTCGCCGCGGCCACCGCAGGTGTCGCAGGTCGAGGGCGCGCTGCCCGCGCGGGAGCCACCGCCGTCGCAGGAGTCGCACAGCACCGCGGTGTCCACGGTGATGTCCCGGTTCACGCCGCTGGCGCACTCCTCCAGGGTGAGTTCGAGCCGCAGCAGCGCGTCGGATCCGGGCTGGACCCGGCTGCGCGGGCCGCGCCCGCCGCCTCCGCCGCCGGAGCCGCCGAAGAAGGCGTCCATGATGTCGCCGAGACCGCCGAACCCGGCGAACGGGTCGCCACCCATGCCGCCGTCGCCACCGCCCTGCGAGAGCGGGTCGCCGCCGAGGTCCACGACCTGGCGCTTCTTCGGGTCGGACAGCACCTCGTAGGCGGTCGTCACATCGCGGAACCGCTCCTGGGCACCGGCTTCCTGGTTCACGTCGGGATGCAATTCCCGGGCGAGCTTGCGGTACGCGCGCTTGATCTGCTCCGGCGTAGCGTCCTTGGCCACCCCGAGGGTCCCGTAATAGTCCCTGGCCACCTTGTGCGTTCTTCCTCTGCTCGGTCTGCGAGTTCAGCGGGTGGATCCATTCACCCGGTCAGGCGTCAACGGCCTGCCAGGATCTCACCCACGTAAGCGGCAACGGCACGCACCGCCGCCATGGTTCCCGGATAGTCCATCCGGGTGGGGCCGACGACACCCATGCCACCCAGCACCATCCCATGCGTGCCGTAGCCGGTGGACACCACCGAGGTGGTCTGCATCTCCGCGGCCTCGTTCTCCATCCCGATGCGCACCGTCACGGTCCGCGAGTCGCGGGCCGCCGCGAGCAGCTTCAGCACCACGACCTGCTCCTCCAGCGCTTCGAGCACTTGGCGCAGCGAGTTGGGGAAGTCGGTGACGTTGCGGGTCAGGTTGGGGGTGCCGCCGAGCACCATGCGTTCCTCGGGATGTTCCACGAGGGATTCGATGAGCACGCTGGCGACGCGCGTCATGGCGTCGCGCAGTTCGGGCGGTGATTGGTCGGGCAGTTCGGCCACGGCCGCCGAGGCGTCCGCGAGCCGCTTCTCGGTCATCGCCGAGTTCAGCACGTTGCGCATCCGCGCCACGTCGTCGTCGCTGATCACGTCGCCGAGGTCGACCATCCGCTGGTCCACCCGGCCGGTGTCGGTGATGAGCACCAGCATCAGGCGGGCCGGGGTGATGGTGACGACCTCGACGTGGCGCACCGTGGAGCGGGTCAGCGTGGGGTACTGCACGACGGCGACCTGCTGGGTGAGCTGCGCGAGCAGCCGCACGCTGCGGCGCATCACGTCGTCGAGGTCGAGGGCGCCCTCCAGGAAGGCGCCGATGGCCCGCCGCTCGGCCGCGGTGAGCGGTTTGATCTCGTGCAGCCGGTCCACGAACAGCCGGTACCCGGCGTCGGTCGGCACGCGTCCGGCGCTGGTGTGCGGCTGGACGATGAGGCCTTCCTCCTCCAGGGCGGCCATGTCGTTGCGCACGGTGGCGCTGGAGACGCCCAGGTTGTGCCGGTCGACCAGGGCCTTGGACCCGACCGGTTCGTTCGTCGACACGAAGTCGGCCACGATCGCCCGCAGGACCTCGAACCGCCGTTGATCGGCGTTCACCTCGTCACCTCCGCATCACGCCACGCCGCGCACCGCTCGCGGTGCTCGTCACCGTCGAGTTTACGGTCCTCGAACCCGTGTTCCGACGCCGCGAGCCGGGCGGGGCCGCACCCGCCGGGCAGCGGGGTGGGAGAACGGTCACAGCAGGCGCTGGACGACGGCGTCGGCGAGCAGCCTGCCGCGGTCGGTGAGCGCGCAGCGGCCGGCGTCGAGCGCGTCGGCGCGCAGCAGCCCGTCGGCGACGGCCTCCTTCGCGGCGAGCACGCCGTCGGAGGTGAGCGCGGACGTGGGGACGCCTTCGGCGACGCGCAGCTCCAGCATGATCCGCTCGATGCGCCGGTCCTCGTCGTCGAGCAGTTCGCGGGCGTGCGCGGGCGAGCGGCCGTCGGCGAGCAGCGCCGAGTAGCGGGCGGGGTGCTTGACGTTCCACCAGCGCACCCCGCCGACGTGGCTGTGCGCGCCGGGTCCGGCGCCCCACCAGTCGCCGCCCTGCCAGTAGCCGAGGTTGTGCGCGCAGCGCGCGGACTCGCCGGTGGCCCAGTTGGAGACCTCGTACCAGCCCAGCCCGGCGCCGGACAGCGTCGAGTCGATGATCTCGTAGCGGTCGGCGAGCACGTCCTCGTCCGGCATCGGCAGCTCGCCGCGGCGGACCTTGCGGGCCATCGCGGTGCCGTCCTCGACGATCAGCGAGTAGGCGGAGACGTGGTCGACCCCGGCGTCGAGCACCGCGGCCAGCGAGGCGCGCAGGTCGTCGTCGCTCTCACCCGGGGTGCCGTAGATGAGGTCGAGGTTGACGTGCTCGAACCCGGCGGCCCGCGCTTCCTTCGCGGCGTCGGCCGCGCGCCCGGGGGTGTGGTTGCGCTCCAGGACGCGCAGCACGTGCGCGGCGGCGGACTGCATGCCCAGCGACACCCGGTCGTAGCCGCCGTCGCGGAGGGCGGCGAAGAACTCGGGCGAGGTCGATTCGGGATTGGACTCGGTGGTGACCTCCGCGTCGGCGGTGAGCCCGAAGGAGTTCCGGACGGCGGTCACCACGGCCGCGAGCCGGTCGGCGCCGAGCAGTGAGGGGGTGCCGCCGCCGACGAACACGGTCTGCGCGGCGGGCACGGTCCCGCCGCCCGCGGCGAGCACCCGGGCGCCGAGGTCGAGTTCGGCGCGCAGCGCCTCCAGCCAGTCCGCGAAGCCACCGGTGGGGCCGAGCTCGTCGGCGGTGTAGGTGTTGAAGTCGCAGTAGCCGCAGCGGGTGGCGCAGAACGGGACGTGCACGTACACGCCGAACGGCCGCTCGCCGAGCCCGCTCAGGGCGCTGGCGGGCAGTGACCCGTCCGACGGAGCCGGCTCACCCGGCGGAAGCTGCGAAGGCACACCCCCAGTCTCCCAAACCCCGGGACCACCCCGGCCGCGAGCCTTTCCCGCCAGCGCCGAAGCCCCTGAGCCACCAACCACCCACCCAGCGCGACCACCCGCGGGTCCTCAGCTGTGGTCGTATCCGTTTCCCGTCAGCGGCGAAGCCGATGAACAGCCGACCACCCGAGCAACAGGACCACCCGCGGGTTCTCAGCTGTTCGCTCGCGAGGACAGCGTTTTCGCCTGTGGCGGAGCCACCGGTGAAAACGATCCCGCAGCGAGCGAGCAGCTGAGGTTCCGCCACCGCGCCACCACGAAACACGATCCGCGAACACCGCTTTTTGACCCACGTCTCAGTATTCGGTTGATGTTGGACCACAGGGTGGACGCGTGGCACGCTGGCCGTCATGGGTGCGCCTGCGAAGTTGCTGCTGGTCGCTCGTCGCTACGTGGATCTGCGACGAGTCTCCAGCGCGCTGTGCCGTTCCACGGGCTGATCCCGCCGCTGCGTTCCGAACTGTCCAGTCGGCGCCGGGAGCACGCCGACTGCGAACGCCCCTTCTTCCGTGGGCTCCGCGCGGTGTGGTCGCGAGCGCCTCATCCACCACCACGGAGGTCGGGCCATGGTCCCCCCGACGGAAGCTCAGAGCCGCACCGAGCGCCGCACCCCAGCCCGCAAGGGCAAGACGCGTGGTGAGGGGCAGTGGGCGCTCGGCTACCGGGAGCCGTTGAACGCCAACGAGCGCTCGAAGAAGGACGACAACCCGCTCAACGTCCGCCACCGCATCGAGACGATCTACCAGCACGGCGGTTTCGCGTCGATCGATCCGGCCGACCTGCGCGGCCGGTTCCGCTGGTGGGGCCTGTACACGCAGCGCGCCGAGGGCATTCCGGGCGCGCGCACGGGCACCATCGAGCCGGAGGAGCTCGACGCCTCCTACTTCATGATGCGGGTGCGCGTGGACGGCGGGGCGCTGACCACGGAGCAGCTGCGGGTGATCGGCGAGATCTCGCAGACCTACGCCCGGGACACCGCGGACATCACCGACCGGCAGAACATCCAGCTGCACTGGATCCGGGTCGAGGACGTGCCCACGATCTGGGAGAAGCTGGAGGCGGTGGGCCTCTACACGACGGAGGCGTGCGGGGACTGCCCGCGCGTGCTGCTGGGTTCGCCGGTGGCGGGGGTCGCCGCGGACGAGATCATCGACGCCACCCCGGCGATCAAGGAGATCACCGAGCGCTACATCGGGGACAAGTCGCTGTCGAACCTGCCGCGGAAGTTCAAGACCGCGATCAGCGGGTCGCCGCGCTGGGACACGGTCCCCGAGATCAACGACATCTCGCTGGTCGGCGTGGTGCACCCGGAGCACGGCCCCGGTTTCGACCTGTGGGTCGGCGGCGGGCTGTCGACGAACCCGAAGCTGGCGGTGCGGCTGGGCGCGTGGGTGCCGATCGAGGAGGCCGCCGAGGTCTGGCACGCGGTGACCTCCCTGTTCCGCGACTACGGCTACCGCAGGCTGCGGCACCGGGCCCGGTTGAAGTTCTTGGTGGACGACTGGGGTGCGGAGAAGACGCGGCAGGTCATCGAGGACGAGTACCTGGGCCGCAAGCTGCTGGACGGGCCCGCGCCGGAGACGCCGGGCGGGCACCGCGACCACCTCGGGGTGAACCCGCAGGTCGACGGCAACTTCTACGTGGGCGTGAAGTCGCAGGCGGGCCGGGTCAGCGGGTCGACCCTGGTGGAGATCGCGAAGGCCGCGGAGCGCGTCGGCTCGTCCCGGGTGCGCACCACGGTGGAGCAGAACCTGCTGGTGCTGGACGTGCCGCAGCAGCAGGTCGACGGCCTGGTGTCGGACCTGGCGGAGCTGGGCCTGCACAGCGCCCCGACGCCGTGGCGGCGCAACGTGATGGCGTGCACGGGCATCGAGTTCTGCAAGCTGGCGATCGTCGAGACCAAGCAGCGCGCCATCGACCTGATCGGTGATCTGGAGCAGCGGCTGGCGGACGTGCAGGGCGACGTCCGGGACCCGGTGACGATCAACCTGAACGGCTGCCCGAACGCGTGCGCCCGCACGCAGACCGCGGACATCGGCCTCAAGGGGCAGATGGTGCGCGACGACGAGGGCAACCAGGTGGAGGGCTTCCAGGTGCACCTGGGCGGCGGGCTCGGCCTGGACGCCGGGTTCGGCCGCAAGATCCGCGGGCACAAGGTGACCTCGGCGGACCTCGGTGACTACGTGGAGCGCCTGGTGCGCAACTACCTGGGCCAGCGCACGGACGGCGAGCGCTTCGCCCAGTGGGTGGCGCGGGCCGACGAGGACGCGCTCAAGTGACGTCCGGACCGGAAGGCGGGGCCGCCCCGGAGGGCCGGGCGGTCCCGTTCTACTGCCCGTATTGCGGGGACGAGGAACTGGTTCCGCAGGCCGAACCCGCGGGCGCCTGGAAGTGCGAGGCGTGCCTGCGGGTGTTCACCGTTCGGCTCGTCGGACTGGCGAGCGGCTGAGGAGACGGAGATCCCATGACTGCCGAGACCACCACCACCGACTTCCCCACCGGCCTGGGCGTGCGCCGCAGCGACGAGGAGCTGCGCGCGCTGGTCGAGGAGGCCGCCCCGCGGCTGGCGGAGGCGAGCGCCGAGGAGGCGCTGCGCTGGGCCGCGGACACCTTCGGCGACGGCCTGATCGTCGCCTCGAACATGCAGGACGCGGTGCTGGTGGACCTGGCGGCGAAGGCGCAGCCGGGAGTCGACGTGCTGTTCCTGGAGACCGGCTACCACTTCGCCGAGACGATCGGCACCCGCGACGCGGTCGCCCAGGTCTACGACGTGAACATCGTCGACGCGAAGGCGGAGCAGTCGGTCGCCGAGCAGGACGCCGCGGAGGGCCCGAAGCTGCACGACCGCGACCCGGGCCGCTGCTGCTTCCTGCGCAAGGTGGTGCCGCTGCGCAACACGCTGGCCCGCTACGAGGCGTGGGTGACCGGCGTGCGCCGGGTGGAGGCCCCGACCCGGGCGGGCACGCCGATCGTGACCTGGGACGACCGCAACGGCCTGGTCAAGATCAACCCGATCGCGCCGTGGAGCGACGAGGAGATGGACTCCTACATCGAGCGGCACGGGGTGCTGGTGAACCCGCTGGTGCCCGCCGGCTACCCGTCGATCGGCTGCGCGCCGTGCACGGCGAAGCCCGCGCCGGGTGCCGATCCGCGCAGCGGCCGCTGGGCGGGCACGTCGAAGACCGAATGCGGCCTGCACGGCTGATCACCGCGCAGCGCCCACTGAGCAAGCACACCCGGAGAGGATGGGTATGACCGCCGAGCCGCAGCTCGACCTGCCGCAGGACCCGGTGTCCACGGGGGCACCTCCGCAGGTCGACAACCTGGACGCCTTGGAGTCCGAGGCCATCCACATCTTCCGCGAGGTGGCCGGGGAGTTCGACCGCCCGGTGATCCTGTTCTCCGGTGGCAAGGACTCGACGGTGCTGGTGCACCTGGCGATCAAGGCGTTCCGGCCGGCGCCGGTGCCGTTCCCGCTGCTGCACGTGGACACCGGGCACAACTTCGACGAGGTCATCGAGTTCCGGGACCGGCTCGTGGCGGAGCACGACCTGCGGCTGGTGGTGTCCTCGGTGCAGGACTACATCGACGACGGCAGGCTCGCCGAGCGCCCGGACGGCATCCGCAACCCGCTGCAGACGACGCCGCTGCTGGACGGGATCACCGAGAACAAGTTCGACGCGGTCTTCGGCGGCGGCAGGCGCGACGAGGAGCGGGCGCGGGCGAAGGAGCGCATCTTCAGCCTGCGCAACGCCTTCGGCCAGTGGGACCCGCGGCGGCAGCGCCCGGAGCTGTGGAACCTCTACAACGGCAGGCACCGGCCCGGTGAGCACGTGCGGGTGTTCCCGCTGTCGAACTGGACGGAGCTCGACATCTGGCGCTACATCCAGCGCGAGAAGATCGCCCTGCCGGAGATCTACTACGCGCACCGCCGCCAGGTGCACCTGCGCGACGGCATGTGGCTGACCTCGGGCCCGTGGGGCGGGCCGCGCGAGGGCGAGACCGTCGAGGAGAAGGTCGTGCGGTACCGCACGGTCGGCGACGGCTCGTGCACCGGCGCGGTGGAGTCCGAGGCGTACACGGTGGACGACGTGATCGCGGAGGTCGCCGCGAGCCGGCTCACCGAGCGCGGCGCGACGCGGGCCGACGACCGGATGTCGGAGGCCGCGATGGAGGACCGCAAGCGGGAGGGCTACTTCTGATGACCGAGACCACGACCCGCACCGCACCGGATTCCGGCACCGAGGTGGTGCTGCCGGTGCACACGGACCTGCTGCGGCTGGCCACGGCCGGTTCGGTCGACGACGGGAAGTCGACGCTGGTGGGCAGGCTGCTGCACGACACGAAGTCGGTGCTGGCGGACCAGCTGGACGCGGTGCACCGGGCCAGCGCGGACCGCGGGCTGCAGACCCCGGACCTGTCGCTGCTGGTGGACGGGTTGCGCGCGGAGCGCGAGCAGGGCATCACGATCGACGTGGCCTACCGGTACTTCGCCACGCCGCAGCGGAGCTTCGTGCTGGCCGACACCCCGGGACACGTGCAGTACACCCGCAACACGGTGACCGGCGCGTCGACGGCGCAGCTGGCGATCCTGCTGGTGGACGCGCGCAAGGGCGTCATCGAGCAGACCCGCAGGCACGCGGCGGTGCTGGCGCTGCTCGGCGTGCCGCGGCTGGTGCTGGCCATCAACAAGATCGACATGGTGGACTTCGACGCCGCGGTGCACGAGCGGATCGCCGCCGAGTTCGCCGGGCACGCCCGCGCGCTGGGCTACGCCGACGACGCGGTGCGCACCATCCCGGTGTCGGCGCTGCACGGCGACAACGTGGTGGAGCGCTCGGCGAACACGCCCTGGTACTCGGGCCCGTCCCTGCTGGAGCACCTGGAGACGGTGCCGGTGGCCCCGGACCCGTTCGACGCGCCGTTCCGGATGCCGGTGCAGTACGTGATCCGGCCGCGCACGGCGGAGCACCCGGACTACCGCGGCTACGCGGGCCAGGTCGCGGCCGGCGTGGTGGCGCAGGGCGACGAGGTCGTGGTGCTGCCCGCGGGCATCCGCACCCGGGTGTCCCAGGTGGACACCCCGGACGGTCCGGCGCCGCGGGCGGCGGCGGGGCGTTCGGTGACGCTGCTGCTGGAGGACGACGTGGACCTGTCCCGGGGCGATCTGATCGCCGCCGCGGACTCGGCGCCGCGGGTCACCGACGAGCTCGACGCCACCGTGTGCTGGCTGGCGGAGAAGCCGTTGCAGCCGGGTGCCCGGGTGCTGGTCAAGCACGGCACCCGCACCGTGCAGGCGATGGTGACCGAGCTGTCGGCGCGCTTCGACGAGCAGGAGCTGGTCGCGGTGGACGCCCCGGATTCGCTGGCGCTCAACGAGATCGGCCGGGTCCAGCTGCGCACCGCGGAGCCGCTGCCGATCGACGAGTACGCGGCGTCGCGGCGCACCGGTTCCTTCCTGGTGATCGATCCGGCGGACGGCACCACGCTGGCCGCCGGGCTGATCGGGTTGCCGCTGGCTCCGCTGGCGGCGGCGGTCGCGAGCTGATCCGGTTGGCACCGGCGCTGGTGGCCGTCGCGCACGGCAGCCGGGACCCGCGTTCGGCGCGCACCGTCCACGCCTTGCTGGACGTGGTGCGCGCCGAGCGCCCGGACCTGGACGTGCGGGCGGCGTTCCTGGACCTGTCCGCGCCGCGGGTGGGCGACGTGCTCGCGGCGGTGCGCGCCGACGGGCACCGCGAGGCGGTGGTGGTGCCGCTGCTGCTGGGCAGCGCGTTCCACGCGAAGGTGGACCTGCCCGCGGTGCTGGCCGAGGCGGGCGCGCGGTTGCCCGGGCTGAGCCTGCGCACGGCGGACGTGCTCGGACCGGACCCGCTGCTGGAGTCGGCCGCGCTGGACCGGCTGCGGGAGGTCGGCGTCGACGGCGGCGATCCGGAGCTCGGCGTGGTGCTGGCCGGGGTCGGTTCGGCACACGCCCCGGCGAACCGGCTCGTCGCCCAGGTCGCCGAGCGGTGGCAGGCGCGGCATTCGTGGGCGGGCGCGGTCGCCGCGTTCGCCACCGCCGCCGAGCCGGACGTCCCGGCGGCGATCGCGCGACTCCGGGAGCGCGGTGCCCGGCGGATCGCCGTCGGGTTCTGGTTCCTGGCGCCAGGGCTGCTGACCGACCGGGTCGTGGACGCGGCCCGCGCGCACGCCCCGGACGCGCTGATCGGCGCACCGATGGCGGCGGCGGGAACCGTCGCCGAGCTCGTGCTGACCCGCTACCGCGAAGTGCTCGACCGCACCGAGCTCGGTTCCGGCGCGGCCTGAACCCCGCTGCCCGCGCCGCGTTCGGCGCAGCGCGCACCGCCGAGTGGCGCAGCCGTCCCGCGCGTTCGTGCGGAATTCCGCCGAGTCCGGCCCCGCGCGCCTGTGCGCGGGCAGGATGCGGCCCGTGCGGCCGGCGAGCACGGGCGCACCACAGGCCCGGCGGCGGCGGGAAACCCCGACCTCCGGCCGTCGCCGGGCGGCCCGTTTCGTCCGCTGCCTCCCCGTTCCTCCCACCTCCGGCGGAGAGCGGGATCGCTGACTCAGGGTGTTTTGGCGGAACACTAAACTTCACCCCAAGTGGCCATGAGAGAGTGCGGATCAACTACGCGACGGCGGCGCGTCGCAGCGCAGCCGAGCGGAATCGCGGCGCGAAACCACACTTTCGGGTGAGCCAGTGAACCTCGGCGGCAAGGATCAAGGTGCAACGACAAGTCGGGGGCGTGTGCGGGAGATGAACACCCAGCAGCCGAGCCGGCCGGTGATCACGCCGGCCATGCGCGAACAGGCCGCCAAGCAGCCGAACACCTGGCTGTACGTGGTGGATCCGATCTTCAGCGACCCCAGCTCCGAAGTCCCCCCCTGGGGCTTCATCGGCGGCTACCGGGTCGACGAGCGCGGTGAGCTCACCGAGGACTTCTCGTCCAACCCGAACTACCGCCCCTCCCCCGTCGCGCTGCGGCTGCCCGCGCCGACCAACGACGTCGAACGCGCCCTGCAGCTGACCACCACCGGCTACGCGCAGGCGCCCACCCTGTTCGCCGCGCTGCTGGACGCCGAGCTGATCCTGTTCGCGCAGCCGCAGGGCAGCGGGCTGTTCACGATGGACCACGAGTCCGGCAGGCGGCAGCTGCAGCTGTTCACCTCCGAGGGCTACCTGCCCGCGAACTGGACCAGCTGGCAGCGGATGACCGGCAGGCAGCTCGTCGAGCGCGGCCCCACCGGCATGGACCTGCAGATCAACCCGACCAGCCAGGTCAAGGCGCGCATCCCAGGCGAGGACCTGATCAAGGCCGCCGGCGGGCCCAGCACCCCCGCACCGCCCGCGTCCTTCGCCGCCCCGTCCGCGCC
>NZ_JAIUKC010000027.1:0-3079 GCF_020177435.1 Saccharopolyspora sp. 7B
CCGCTGGCGGCGACGCCCTGGGCCGCCCCCCGCCCCACCCCCCCCGCCCCCCCCGCGGGGGGAACCCCCCCCCCCCCCCCCCGCCCCACCCCCCCCGCCCCCCGCCCCCCGCCCCCCCGGGCGCGCGCGGCGCCCGGGTCCACAACGCCCGCACCGCCCGCGCGGGCACCGGTACCCCGGTGGCCCGCACCCCCGGCGGGACCGCCCCGCGCAGCGCGCGCCAGCCGCGCGCCGTGAATCCGATCGCCCGAGCGTCCACATCGGACATCCGGCCGAGCTCCGCGCTCAACGACGCGGTGTAGCGCCCGATCCCGGTGCGCCTGCCCAGCAGCGGAGTGCCGTCCAGCAGGACCCGCAGCGGCCCGCTCACCGCTTGCGGAGCCGATCACCGGCCAGCCTGCGCAACCGGCCACCGGCCCGCCGCGCGACCTCCACCGGGCCACCCGCGTCCAGGTACTCGCGCAGCAGCGCCACGTCCCGGCGCACCGCCTCCACCCGGTCCGGCGGCTGCGTCCGGGTCAGCGGCGAGGCGGCGCGCAACCGGTCCGCGGCCGGACGCGGATCGCGGCAGAACTCGGTGAGCGGCGCCAGCACCGACTCCCAGGTGAACCGCTCCCGCACCGCCTCGATGCGCTCCCGGCAGGACGCGGCGAACTCCGCGTCGTAGAGCACCCGCTCCAGCGCCGCGGCCAGCGCGTCCGGGTCCTCGGCGGGCACCACCACGCCCAAGCCCTCCTGGCGCACCAGGTCCGCGAACGAATCGCCGTCCGTGGTCACCACCGGCAGGCCCGACCACAGGTAGTCCAGCACCCGGGTGCGGAACGCGAACGTCGTCTCCACGTGCTCGAAGTGCGAGGTCACGCCGCAGTCGGCGTCCAGCAGGAAGTTCTGCCGCTCCCCGTACGGCACCCACGTCTCGTTGAAGAACGCGTGCTTGCCGGTCAACCCCAGCCGGTTCGCCAGGTGCCGGGTCCGGTCCGCCATGCCCATCTCCGGCACGTCCGGGTTCGGGTGCTTCATGCCGAGGAAGAACAACCGCACGTCGTGGTGCCGCCGCGCGACCCGGTCCACCGCGTGCAGCAGCGTCAGCGGGTCGAACCAGCTGTAGACACCGCCCGCCCACAGCACCACCTTGTCGTCGGCGTCCACGCCCGGCTGCACGCCCTTGATCGCCGGGCCGGTGCGGCGCGGCGCCACCGAGGACAACCCGAACGGCACCACCTCCAGCAGCGAGCGCACCGTCGGATCCGTGTCGTAGAGGCCCGGCGTCAACCGGCCCAGCGACGCCAGGTGCCCCAGCCAGAAGTGCCGCTGCCGCTCCGAGGCGCACAGGAAGAAATCACCGCGCTCCAGCTGCGAGTTCAGCACCTTCGTCACCCCGCGCAGGTCGGCGGCGCGGCGCTCGTCGTCGGTGTCCCGGCCCTGCTCCAGCAGCTCCAGGTGCATCGGGTCGTACACGTCGCACACCACGACCTTCGTGGAGTCGGCGTGCTTGAGCGCGGGCACCATCTCCAGCACGTGGCCCTGCACGATCACCACGTCCGCCCACTCCACGTGCGCGGCGAGCTCGCGCGGTTTCGCCGCCACCACGGGGAAGGCCGACTCCGGCGGGTTCACGTGCGCGTTCACGCTGACCAGCCGCACCTGGTGCTCGGCGCTGAGCACCTCGGCCATGTGCCAGGCGCGGATCGCCGGGCCCGCCATCCGCTCGGCCACCGCGTCCCCGGTGATCACCGCGATGGTGCGGGGGCGGCCGTAGACCTCGTCCAGGCCGAACGCGTCCACCAGCACCTCGTGCGCGGCCAGGTAGCTCGGCAGCGGGTAGGCCGGTTCCATCGCCTTGCGCATCAGCGGCACCAGGTCCGCGTCCGAGCGCACCCGGGCGGCCTGCTCGACCTCCCGCGACGCGGCCAGCTGCGGCAGCATCTCTACGAACCGGTCGATCGCGAGCAGGCTCGCCAGCGAGTCCCGCGAGATCGGCACGTCGTCGTCGAAGTCCGGGCCCTCCGGGCGCCGCGTCATCTCCAGCTGGTCCGGGTCGATGTCGCCGCGGGCGGTGGCCCGGCGCACCGACAGCGCCATCGCGGCGGGCAGCACCTTCGCCAGCGTCTCGGCGGAGACGTTCTTGTACAGGGCGGCCAGCGCGTTGCGCTCCAGCAGGAAGTGCTCCCGCGCCGAGGACACCTGCGTCATCGAGGCGTGGTGGCGGTGGAAGGTCAGCGACCGCGGCTCGTAGCGCACCCGCCAGCCCCGCAGGTTCAGCCGCCAGCCCAGGTCCACGTCCTCGTAGAACATGAAGAACCGCTCGTCGAACCCGTCCAGCGCGGCGAACAGCTCGGCGCGCACCAGCAGCGCCGAACCGGTGCCGAACAGCACGTCCCGCGGCGCGTCGTGGCTGCCGTCGTCCGGTTCGCCCGCGAACCGCTTGTAGCCCATGCCGAACCAGGTGAGCCCGCCGTCCACGAAGTCGACGAGCTCGCCCTCCCAGTCCAGGACCTTGCTGGCCACCGCGCCCACCGTCGGCTCGGCGCGCAGCACCGCCACCGCGGCCCGCACCCAGTCCCGGTCCGGCCGGGCGTCGTTGTTCAGGAACGCCAGCACCTGGCCGGACGCGGTCCGCGCGCCCAGGTTGCAGCCGCCGGCGAAACCCAGGTTCTCGCCCGGTTCCAGCACGGTGGTGCCCGGTGCCGCGGCGCGGATGCGGGCGGCCTCGGCGCTGCTCGGGGTGTTGTCGACGCAGATCAGTTCCAGCCGGTCCGCCGGGTAGTCCAACTGGTCGCGCACCGCGCGCAGGCACGTGATCGTGTCCTCGGCGCCGCGGTGGTTGACGACGATCACGGAGACTGCGGGCAGCGCAGCGGACTCGGAGGTAACAGCCACGCCCCTAAGCGTGCCCTATCGGCGCCCGCCGAACGCACGCAGTCCGAAGATCCACCCGAATCCGGCACCCCCGTTTCCGGGGTGAACGGGCCCGTGGGGCCCAACCCGTGGGCGCACCGGGCGGTGACACGGGGGTGGGGGGGGGGGGCGGCCCCCCCCCCCGGGGCCCCCCCCCCCGGGGGGGGGGGCGGGGGGGGGG
>NZ_JAIUKC010000028.1:0-79663 GCF_020177435.1 Saccharopolyspora sp. 7B
CCCGGCCCATACCGCCCCCCCCCCACCCCCCCCCCCCCCACCACCCCCCCCACCCCCCCCCCCCCGCCCCGGGGGTCACCGCCCCGTCCGCCCCACCCCGTTGCACTACCGGTCCGTTCACTCGGGGATCGGGCGGGTCAGCGGCCCGCCCAGCGGTGCCACACCTCGGCGCGGGCGGTCGCGGTGCGGCCGCGGCGGGCGAGCAGCGCGGCGGGAGCGTGGGCGCCGAGCTCGGCGAGCACCCGCAGCCGCAGCGCGAGCCGGAAGTTCGCCGGCGGCACCGGATCCCCGCGCAGCCTGCGCAGGGGCAGCACCGCGGTGAGCGCGGCGAAGCGCGCCAGCTCCCGCGCCGCGACCCGTCCCGGCGCGCAACGCAGCAGCGCCAGCAGCCGGTTCCGCTCGTTCCACCGGTGGAACTTCGCCGAGCCTGGCCGGGTGCTCGCGCCGTGCAGGTGCGCCACCCGGGCATCGGGCACCAGCAGCACCCGGCCGCCGTCGAGCCGCAGCCGCCACGCGGTGTCGGTGTCCTCGTAGTAGCAGAAGAACCGCGCCGGAACTCCGCCCGCGGCGCGCAGTTCCGCGGTCCGCAGCAGCGCCGCCCCGCCGCAGAACCCGAACACCTCCCGCGCCGGGCCGGCGGCGGCGCCCGAACCGGTTCCGCCGACGGATTCGGTCCCGCCGACCGACTCGACCTCGGCACCTGACTCGACCTGCACCGCCGGTTCGTCCCCGCCGGCCGAAGGGACCCCGCCGACGGACTCGCCCCCGTCCACCGAATCGACCCCGTGCCCATCACCGCTCAACCGCACTCCGGCGGACTGCACCGCCCCGTCCGGGGTGCGCAGCACGGAGGCCGCCGCCCACGCCCCGCGGTCCGCGTCGAGCGCGTCCTCCAGTGCGGCGAGCCAGCCCGGTTCGGGTGCGGCGTCGTCGTTGAGCCAGGCCACGAACGGGGTGCCGATCCGCGGCAGCGCCGCCGCGATGCCGCCCGCGTAGCCGAGGTTGCGCCGCAGCCGCAGCACCTCCGGCCGGGACGGGTGCCGGGCGATCAGCTCGGCGGTGCCGTCGTCGGAGGCGTTGTCCACCACCAGCGTCCGATGTGGACGGTTCAGTGCGGCGACCGCGTCCAGGCAGGCGGTCAGGTGCCGCCGCCCGCGCCAGGTCACGACCACGACCGTGCTCCGCACACCGCCTCCGTTCCGCGTCCGGCCCCGAACCCTAGGTGACGGCACCGCGCTTCCCGGCGGTACCGGTGAATTCGCAGCGTAGGGTTCTGCTCGGCGTGCAGGTGGCCGCCGCCCGCGAACCGGAGAGGTGATGAGGTGCCCGAGTTGGTCGTGATCGCCGAGCAGCTGGTCGCTCCGGTGCCGGGCGGCACGGGCCGCTACACCCGCGAACTGCTCGCCGCGCTCGCCGCCACCGCCCCCGCGGGCTGGGAGGTGCGCAGCGCGATCAGCCGCGGCGCCGATCCCGCCCGCGCCGCGGTGGACGGGGTGCGCCCCCCGGCGGTGCTGCCGCTGCCGCGCCGCGCCCTCACCGCGGCCTGGGAGCGCGGCCTGCCGCCGTGGCCGGGCGGCGACTCGGTGCACGCCATGACCCCGCTGGCCCCGGCTCGCAAGCGCGGCCGCGGCCTGGTGGTGACGGTGCACGACACCGTGCCCTGGACCCACCCGGAGACGCTCACCCCGCGCGGCGTCGCCTGGCACCGCCGCGCCATCGCCCGCGCCGCCCGCGACGCCGACGCGATCGTGGTGCCCACCGAGGCCGTCGCCGCCGACCTCGCCACCCGCGTCGCGCTGCGCGCCGACGTGCGGGTGATCGGCGAAGGGGTGCCCGGAGCGCTGCTGGCCGAGCCCGACCCGGACCGGGCGCGCACCGCCGCCGCGAGCCTCCCGTCCCGGTACCTGCTGACCGTCGGCACCTTCGAACCCCGCAAGGGCCACGCGCACCTGATCGAGGCGCTGGCCCGGCCGGAGGCACCCGACCTGCCGCTGCTGCTGGTCGGTGCGCCGGGCTGGGGCGGGGTCGACCCGGTGCGCTTGGCCGAACGGCACGGCCTGCCCGCCGGGCGGGTGCGGGTGCTGCGCGACATCGGCGATGCCGAGCTCGCCGTGCTGCTGCGGCGGGCGACGGCCCTGGTCGCGCCGAGCCTCGCCGAGGGCTTCGGGCTGCCGGTGCTGGAGGCGATGGCGCTGGGCACCCCCGTGGTGCACTCCGACGCTCCCGCCCTGCTGGAGGTCGCCGGGTCCGCCGGGCTCACCGCGCGCCGCGCCGACCCGCGCGCGCTGGCCCGCGCGCTGCGCATCGTCGTCGATGACCCGGACCAGCGCGCCCGGATGTCGGCGGCCGGTCCGCGCCGCGCCGAGCTGTTCGGCTGGCGGCGCGCGGCCGAGCAGGTGTGGCGGGCGCACCTCGAGGCGTGATTTGCGGAACCCCCCACGATCCGCACCGGCACCCCCGTACGCTGCACGCGTGCACAGAGGCGAGCCGCAGCTCCTCGTCGACGCCACCGCCGTCCCCGCGGACCGCGGTGGCGTCGGTCGCTACGTGGATTCCTTGTTGGCCGCGCTCGACCAGGACGGCGCGCAGCTGAGCGTCGCCTGCCAGCCGCGGGACGCCGCGCTGTACGGCAGGCTCGCCCCGAACAGCCGGATCATCCCCGCGGCGGAGGCCGTCGCGACCCGCACCGCCCGCCTCACCTGGGAGCAGACGACGCTGCCCCGGCTGGTGCGCAGGCTCGGCGCGCAGGTGCTGCACTCGCCGCACTACACGACGCCGCTGGCGAACCCGGCGGCGTCGGTGGTCACGCTGCACGACGCCACGTTCTTCACCGACCCGGCGCTGCACTCACCGGTGAAGGCCCGCTTCTTCCGCTCCTGGACGAAGGCCGCGCTGCGCCGCGCCACCCTGTGCGTGGTGCCGAGCGAAGCCACCGCCGACGAGCTCGCCCGCAGCGCCGGGGCCGACCGCTCGGCGATGCACGTGATGTACCACGGCGTCGACCCCGAGCACTTCCACCCGCCGTCGCCCCCGGAGATCGCGGCCGTGCGGGACCGGCTGGGCCTGCACGACCAGCCGTACGTGGCGTTCCTCGGCGCCCTCGAACCGCGCAAGAACGTGCCCGCGCTGATCAAGGGCTTCACGATGGCCGGCCGCGGCCGCTCCGACGACCCGGCGCTGGTGCTGGCCGGTCAGCCCGGCTGGGACACCAGGGTCGAGCGGGCGCTGGAGGCGGTGCCGCACCGCGTGCGGGTGATCCGCGCCGGCTACGTGCCGTTCGCCGAGTTACCCGGTTTCCTCGGTGGCGCGCACGTCGTCGCGTACCCGAGCATCGGCGAGGGCTTCGGGCTGCCCGTGCTGGAGGCGATGGCCTGCGGCGCGGCGGTGCTCACCACCGGACGGCTCAGCCTGCCCGAGGTCGGCGGAGACGCCGTCGCCTACTGCGGGGTGCGGCCCGCCGAGATCGCCACCGGGCTCACCGGGCTGCTCGACGACCCGGCCCGCCGCGCCGCGCTGTCGGCCGCCGCGCAGCGCCGCGCCAAGGAGTTCACCTGGGCCGCGTGCGCGGCGCAGCACCGCGAGGCCTACTCCCGTGCGCACCACCTGCACCGCCGCAGCCGCTGACGGGGCCTCACCGCCCCGCGGCCGCCGAGCACCGTTCGGCAGAATGTCCGGGCGTGACCGCCTCTTCCCGCAGCCATGGCGACGAGCTCGCCATCGTCATCGTGACCTACTCGCCCGGCGAGACCCTCGACCGCAACCTCGACTCGATCCGCGCTGCCACCGAACGCCCGGTGCGGGTGGTCCTGGCCGACAACGGGTCGACGGACGGGGAACCGGAACGCGCCGCCGAGACCCGCTCCGAGGTCGAATTCCTGCCGACCGGGGCGAACCTCGGCTACGGCGGGGGAGCGAACCGCGGGGTGGCGGCGCTCGGCGAGGAGTACGGCTGGGTGGTGATCAGCAACGCCGACGTCGAATGGGCGCCGGGTGCGCTGGACGAACTGCTGGCCGCGGCCGAGCGCTGGCCGCGCGGTGGTGCCTTCGGCCCGCTGATCAACGAGCCCGACGGCACCGTCTACCCGTCCGCGCGGCTGCTGCCCTCGCTGGGACGGGGAGCGGGGCACGCGGTGCTCGGCCGGATCTGGCCGGGCAACCCGTGGACCCGCGCCTACCGGCAGTCCGAGGCGGTCGTCGAAGAGCGCACCGCGGGCTGGCTGTCCGGCTCCTGCCTGCTGCTGCGCCGCGAGGCGTTCGACGGCATCGACGGCTTCGACCCGCGCTACTTCATGTACTTCGAAGACGTGGACCTGGGGGACCGGCTCGCCCGCAAGGGCTGGCTGAACGTGTTCGTGCCCAGCGCGCGGATCACGCACATCGGCGGGCACGCCACCTCCAGCGCACCGGCGAAGATGCTGGTGGAGCACCACCGCAGCGCTTACCGGTACCTCGCGGACCGGCACCGGGGCGCGGTGTGGGCGCCGCTGCGGCTGGCGCTGCGGGCCGCGCTGGCGGTGCGGGCGCGGCTGGAAGTGCGGGCGCGCGGGAAGTAGCCGGGCGGGGGGGGGGGGGCGCCGCGCCGCCCGTCGAGCCGCGGCTAGTACTGCTGGCGGGCCGCGCGGGAGCCGAGCGGGCCGAACTGGCCCTCGGTGCGCTGCGCTTGGTACGGGTTCGGCGGCAGCTGCTGGCCGAAGTCCTCCTCGGGCCAGCCGTACGGGTCGTTCCGGCCGCTCTGCTGCTGGCCCTGCTGCCCGCCCTGCTGTTGCTGCTGGCCGCTCTGCTGCTGGCCCTGCTGCTGTCCGCCCTGCTGCGGGGGCTGCTGCCCCGACTGCTGCCCGGACTGCGGCCTGCCCTGCTGGTCACCGCCCTGCTGCGGCCGGTTCTGCGGCTGCCCAGACTGCTGCTGAGCGCCCTGCCGGGCCTGCCCCTGCTGCCCGGTCTGCTGCGGCCGCTGCTCGGCGCGCTGCTGCTGCGGCCGGGCCGCCTGCTGCTGGGATCCGTGCTGCTGCGGGGGCTGCTGCTGCGACGTGGGCTGCGGGATCGCCGTCGTCGCGTCCGCGTCGACCTGCGCGTGGTCGGCGGCGGCGATCACGGTGCGCGGGATCCGCACGGTCGTCGAGGCGTCCATCGGCGAGGTGGCGCTGTCCGGTGTCACGACGAACGCGCCCCGTGCCCGCGCACGAGCAAGTGTTTCGTCGGCTCGGTCCCGCGGGTCCATAGCGGTGCCTCTCCATGCTTTCGCCGTCGGGTTCTCGGCCGCGTCGCGACCGTCGCGCTACCGCGGTGCGCCGTCGAGGAGCTCGTCGCGCCGCGGTCCCTTCATGTTGTCGCCGTCCCGCGGCAAGGTATGCGTGCCCTGTCCGCGTCCCGGCACGGGGTTCGACTTCGGTCCGCGCCGTGGCGCGGGGTTCGGTCCTGTTCCGCTGCTTCGCACTGTATCCGCCGTTGCCGTTCCGGGGCGGGTATCGGCGGTGGTCGGGCGCCCGGTGTCGTCGCGGCGCGACGATCGTCGTGCCACCACCGGGAGCGCTTCCGCGACGCCGAGGTGGGGCGGAGCCGCGGTCGTTCGGTCGAGTTCGGGGGCGGCCGTCCGGACCCGGGACCTCGCCGCGCCGTCGCGGCGGCCGTCCCGCGCGTGCCACCGGGAGGATGGGGGGTGTGCTGCGGTGCCGGGGCGCCGTGCCCGCGGAACGGACCGGTAGTGACCGATTCCACTGAGCCGGAACCCGGTCTCCATTATGCCGCCGTCGTTGTCACAGTATTCCCCCCAACGGGTTTTCGTCAGGATCTACCGGACGCGCTCGGCACCGGCGCGGGGAAGCCCCCGCCGCCGATGACCGCGGCCGCGTGCCGGTACCGGATGCCGGGACGAGCCCGGCGCGAGGAAGGAGGTCCGGTATGACCGCCGGTCCCGATGGTTCGCCCGGCCCGCTGCACGACGCGGAGGCGGTGGTGCTCGTCGGCGGCAAGGGCATGCGCCTGCGCCCCCTGACGCTGTCCGCGCCGAAGCCGATGCTGCCCACCGCCGGAGTGCCGTTCCTGAGCCACCTGCTCGCGCGGATCCGGGCGGCCGGCATCCGGCACGTCGTGCTCGGCACCTCCTACAAGGCCGAGGTGTTCGCCGAGCACTTCGGCGACGGCTCCGAGTTCGGCCTGGAGCTGGAGTACGTCGTCGAGGACGAGCCGCTGGACACCGCGGGCGCCATCCGCAACGTGGCGCACCTGCTGCGGGAGAAGGACGTGCTGGTGTTCAACGGCGACATCCTCTCCGGCCTCGACCTGCGCTCCCTCGTCGAGACCCACCGCGCCGGCGCGGCCGAGGTGACGCTGCACCTGGTGAAGGTGGCGGACCCGCGCCAGTTCGGCTGCGTGCCCACCGACGGCGACGGCCGGGTCACCGCGTTCCTGGAGAAGACCGAGGATCCGCCGGTCGACCAGATCAACGCCGGTTGCTACGTGTTCCGCCGCCCCGTGATCGAGGACATCCCGGCCGGTCGCCGGGTGTCGGTGGAGCGCGAGACCTTCCCGGGGCTGCTGGCCGCCGGTGCTCGGTTGCAGGGGCACGTGGACTCCTCGTACTGGCTGGACATGGGTACGCCCGCCGCCTACGTCCGCGGGTCGGCGGACCTGGTGCGCGGCGAGCTGCCCTCCGCGGCGCTGCCCGGCACCCCGGGCGAGGCCTTGCTGCTGCCCGGCGCGGACATCGCCGCGGGCGCCGTGGTCGACGGCGGCAGCACCATCGGCGCGGGCGCGGTCGTCGCGGAACGCGCCCGGATCACCGGCTCGATGGTGTTCGACGGCGCGCGGATCGGGGCCGAGACCGAGGTGGACGGTTGCGTGATCGGCGCCGGGGCCCGCATCGGTGCGGGCGTGGCGCTGCGCGGCGCGGTGATCGGCGACGGCGCGGTGATCGGCGACGAGTGCGAGCTGCTGGACGGCGCCCGGGTGTGGCCCGGTGTGGAGATCCCCGCCGGTGGCGTGCGGTTCTCGGCGGACCGGAGATGACCTGATGCGCACCACCTGGCAGCCGCCCGGCCCGCTGGACCTCCCGCAGGTGCTGGCCCCGCTGCGCCGCGGCAGCGGTGATCCCGCCAGCGCGGTCCAGGAGTCCGGTGCGTGGTGGCTGGCGTCGACCACCGCGCACGGCCCCGGGACGCTGCGGCTCGCCGCCGACCCGGCGGGCGCGGTCGTCGCCGAAGCGTGGGGCGACGGCGCGGAACCGCTGCTGGCCCAGGTGCCGGAGCTGCTCGGCGCGGCCGACGACGACGGCGGGTTCGTGCCCGTGCACGACGCGGTCCGGCGCGGCGCGCGGGCCGCCCGCGGCCTCCGGCTCTGCGCGACCGGGGGGGTGTGGGACGTGCTGGTCGCCGCGGTGCTGGAGCAGAAGGTCACCAACCGGGAGGCGTGGCGGTCCTGGCGCGAGCTGTGCCGCCGGTTCGGCACTCCCGCGCCCGGTCCGGCGCCGCGCGGGCTGTGCGCGCCGCCGAGCCCCCGGCAGCTGCGGGAGATCCGGGACTGGGAATGGCACCGGGCGGGCGTGGACGGTGCCCGGCGGCGCACCCTGATCGCCGCGGCCGGCGTGGCGCACCGCCTGGAGCGGGCCGTGGAGCTGGGCGGGGAGCCGGGCCGCGCGCTGCTCCAGCACGTCCCCGGCATCGGGCCGTGGACGGCGGCGGAGGTCGCGCAGCGCGCCTGGGGCGACCCGGACGCGGTCAGCGTCGGCGACTACCACCTGTCGACGATCGTCGGGATCGGGCTCGAAGGACGGCCGATGGACGACGCGGAGATGCTCGACGCGCTCGCCCCGTACGCGGGCCAGCGGCACCGGGCGGTGCGCTACCTCGGCGCGGCCGGGGTCCGGCGCTCCCGGTTCGGGCCGCGTCTGCCGCCCCGCGACTACCGCGTGCTCTGAACCGGGTGCGGGCGGGCCGCGGCCAGCAGCGGGCCCAGGTCGGACTCCGCGGGCAGCGCGTCGATCGGCCACCAGCGCAGGTCCAGCGACTCGTCGCTGCGCACCGGCTCGGCGCCCGCGGGCGCGCGCACCAGGTACCGCACGTCGAAGTGCCGCGTCGGCACGCCCAGCGAGCAGGTGATCGGGTGCACGTCCAGGTGCACCGGTTCCGCGGACACCGCCAGCCCGTCGATCCCGGACTCCTCGGTGGCCTCCCGCAGCGCGGCGCCCGCCAGCGAGGTGTCCTCCGGTTCGCAATGCCCGCCGAGCTGCAGCCACTTCCCGACCCGCGGGTGCAAGGTGAGCAGCACGTGCTCCCCGGCCGCGTCCAGCAGCACCGCCGACGCCGTCACGTGCCCCGGCGCGCAGGCGCGCAGGCACGCGTCCTCGCGCGCGTCGAGCAGCGCCAGGAACGCGTGCCGCAGCGCCTCCTGCCCGTAGTCGGACGGCCGCCATCCGCGCAGCACCTGTTCCGCGTCCGCGTGCAACACCTCGGCCCCCACGACCGAACCTCCTCGCGCTCGCACCCGCTCACTCGGCGGAACCTGCGGTGATGTCAGAGTTCCAGCAGCCCGTCGTCCAGCTCGCGCGGCGGCCGCGGGCCGCCGCCCGGCTCGGCCGGGTGCCCGACGGCCACCGCGCCCAGCGGTTCCCACGACTCCGGCAGCTCCAGCGCCGACCGCACCACGTCGGGGCAGAACATCGTCGAGGACACCCAGCAGGAGGCGAGCTCCTCCGCGGCCAGCGACACCAGCAGCCCCTGCACGGCGGCACCGCCCGCGACGGTGAACATCTCCCGCTCCGCGGCGGTGCGCCGCGCGTCCGGGTAGTCGTGCGCGCCGTCCCGGACCAGGAACGGCAGCACCAGTTCCGGTGCCGCGTACAGCAGGTCGCCGCGGCCCACCCGGCGCTGCGCGGAAGCCTCCTCGCGGCCGTCGCCGCGCAGGTCCGCCAGCCACGCCGTGCGCATCGCGTCCAGCAGCTTCGCCCGCAGCGGCCGGTCCCGCAGCCACACGAACCGCACCGGGCGGGTGTGGTGCGGGGCGGGTGCGGTCAGCGCGGCGGCCACGGCGCGGCGCACCGGTTCCTCGGCCACCGGTTCCGCGCTGAACGAGCGCACCGAGCGGCGCAGCAGCACCGCTTCCCGGCGGCCCTGCGCGATGGCCTCGTCGGTGCCGAGCCGGAACAGGTCGTGCTCCACCGGCCGCGCCAGGTCCCGCGCCGAGGAACCGTCGTCCTCGGTGCTCAGCCCGCGCAGCACCGCCACCGGCACGCCGCCGAGCTTGCCCTTCACCAGGTCCGCGGCGGCGGCGACCTCGTCGGCGATGGCGACCTCGGTGACGGCCAGCTCGTTGCCCTGCGCGTCGATGCTGCCCGCGTACCGGTGCAGCACCCGCAGCCCGGCCGCGCCGATCGCCGCGTCGGTCTGCCCGTTGCGCCAGGTCCGCCCCATCGTGTCGGTGATCACCACGCCGACCTGCACGCCCAGCCGGTCGGCCAGGCCGGCGCGCAGCCTGCGCGCCGAGGCGTCCGGGTCCTCCGGCAGCAGCGCGATCCGGTCCAGCGCCACGTTCGAGGCGTCCACCCCGGAGGCGGCCTGCACGATGCCCAGCTTGTTCCGCGTGATCAGCGTGTTCCGGAACCGCGCCAGCACCTCGGTCGCCTCGGAGCGCACCAGCTCGCGGCGCAGCCGCTCCCGCTCCTCCGGGTCGCGCGGGGTGCGCACCACCCGGCCCTCGACCTTCGAGACGACCTTGCTGGTGACCACCACGACGTCCCCGTCGGACAACCACGGCGCGCTCGCCGCGATGGAGGCCGCCACGTCGTCGCCGGGCCCGAACTCGGGCAGCCCGGTCACCGCGAACAGCTGGAGCCCGGCGGTCGCCGCGTGATCCCTCATGACCCCTCCGGAACCGAGAGCCCGGCCGCGTCGAACGCGGCCCGCGCCATCTCCGCCGTCGCGTCCACGTCGGACATCAGCAGCGGCACGTCGCGCACCGCCACGCCGGGCACGTCGGCGGTGTCGCCGGTGTGCACCAGCCACGCGTCGAGCACGCCGTCGGCGGACTCCGCGCGGGAACCGTAGAGCCTGCCGACCGCCTCGGCGGAGGTCTCCACGCCGATCGCGGTCAGGCAGGCGTCGGCCATGCCGCGCAGCGGGCGGCCGCCGATGATCGGGGACACGCCCACCACGGGCGCCGCCGTCGAGCGCAGCGCCTCCCGGAAACCGGGCACCGCGAGCAGCGTCCCCACGCTCACCACCGGGTTCGACGGCGCGACCAGCACCACGTCGGCCCCGGAGATCGCCTCGGCGACCCCCGGTGCGAGCGAAGCCTCCTCGGCGCCGACCGGCACGATGGCGCCCGCGGCGGGTTCGGCGCGATGGCGCACCCACCACTCCTGGAAGTGCACCGCGGTCGGCTCGCCGGTGGCCGGGTCCTCGATCGCCACGTGCGTTTCGACCCGGTCGTCGCTGACCGGCAGCAGCCGCACCCCGGGCCGCCAGCGGTCGCACAGCGCCTCGGTCACCGCGGACAGCGGGTAGCCGGCGCGCAGCATCCGGGACCGCACCAGGTGGGTGGCGATGTCCCGGTCGCCCAGCCCGAACCAGCTCGGTTCGGCGCCGTAGGCGGCCAGCTCCTCCTTCACCGACCACGTCTCGCCGACGCGGCCCCACCCCTTCTCGGTGTCGATGCCGTCGCCGAGGGTGTACATGCAGGTGTCCAGGTCCGGGCAGACCCGCAGCCCGTGCATCCACACGTCGTCGCCGATGTTGACCACGGCGGTCACCTCGTGCGGGGACCCGCCGTCGCCTTCGCCGAGCGCGGGCATGCCCAGCGCCGCCTTGACCCCCAGCAGGAACCGCGCCCCGCCGACTCCACCGACCAGTGCTACGACCTTCACCCCGCGATCCTCGCACGCGGGCGGGGGCGTCCGAGGCCGGACCGGTGTCCGCTGCGTCACCGGCGGGGCCCGCGGATCAGAACTCCCAGAAGCGGAACGACTCCTGGCCCAGCAGCGCCAGCACCGGTTCGCCACCGACGAGGCCGAAGACGAGGTAGGCCAGCGAGAAGAACGCCCGGCCCACGAACGGCACCGCGAACAGCAGCAGGAACAGCACCAGCGGCGCCCACGGCCGCGCCTTCTCGCCGAGCTCCCGCGCCCGGTACGACAGCCACGGCTCGATCGCGCCGTACCCGTCCAGGCCCGGGATCGGCAGGATGTTCAGCACGAACGCGATCACCTGCAGGAACGCCAGGTAGGACAGCCCGGTGGACAGCCCCTGCGGCATCGGCACCAGCTGCACCGCGGCCGTGATCAGCATCCCGAGCACCAGGTTCGTCAGCGGGCCGGCCAGCGAGACCATCGACTCGACGCGCCGGTTCCGCAGCGCGTGGTGGTTGATCCACACCGCCCCGCCGGGCAGCGGGATGCCACCGGCGATCACGAAGAGCAACGGCAGCACGATGCTGAGTACCGGATCGGTGTAACGGCGGGGGTCCAGCGTCAGGTACCCCTTCGCCGGGACCGAGAGGTCGCCGCCCCGGTACGCGGTGATCGCGTGGCCGAATTCGTGCAGGCACAGCGACGTGGCCCACCCGCCGAGGACGATCAGCACGATGCCGGTGGTCCGGGCGAACGACTGGTCCACGGTGGCCAGGACGCCACCGAGCACCGTCGCGCCGAGCAGGGCCAGGAACAGGGGGCTCACTCGCGTGTTCACCCCACCAGTGTCCCCGGTCGGCCCCGACCGCCGGGTGCCGACGGGTGAAAAGTCGCGATTCGCGCTGCGCGGCGCCGCCACCTGGCGTATCGGCCCGCCGACAAAAGAGTGCCGGAGTTGCGTCATGCAGCGGGAGCGGTGGGGTCCCTCAACGGGTTGGCTCCGCTTGACCGAGTGGAGCTACACCGGTGTAATCACAGCGGTGTCATTCTCCGCTGAAATGATTGCTCGGCGGCGGGTTCGCCGGGCGGTCCACCGCAGAGCGGTCGGCCGCCGGCGGTGAATCCCGGCGAATCGTCCGGTTCGGTTTTCCACCTCGTGGATTTTCCGCCTGCCGGATTTCGAGCGGAGGCCGGGGAAAGGGAGCCCCGGCAGGTGGCCATGGTCGAACGGGCGGGTCCGGTGAGAGGGCCGGTGCGCTGCCCGGGCGGCGACGCGGGGCGCGGTGCGCCTCACGTCCGGAGTGCATCCCGAACGGTCCTGGGGAGGGCCGCAGGGAACGGGAGCGATCGGGGGAGGACCAATGTGGGAGACAGGTCAAGCCCACCTGATGGAACAGGGCCGCTTGATGGAACAGAGTCATCCGCTGCTTCAGGGGAACCTGGTGCAATGGGGGGATCGGCAGGAATCCGAGACCACGGATGCCGATGTGCTCGCTCAGCTCTTCGAACTGGGTGAGCCGGAACAGGAGTGGCAGGAGCGCGCATTGTGCGCGCAAACCGATCCGGAGGCCTTCTTCCCGGAGAAGGGCGGCTCCACTCGCGAGGCCAAACGCATCTGCGCGGGCTGCGAGGTCCGATCCGAATGCCTGGAGTACGCGCTGGAGCACGACGAGCGCTTCGGCATCTGGGGCGGGCTGTCCGAGCGGGAGCGCCGCCGCCTCAAACGACGCGCGGTGTGAAGCCGGGCCCGCGCCCGCAGGTCCGGAGGGGCCGGCGGCGCGCCGGGCCCGGCTCCGCACCGGAGGCATCCGTCCCGGACCGGCCCGCGCTGATCACCTGAGACACCTGCGCGGACGCCCGTCCCGGTTCGGAGACAGGCTCTGAGGTTTCCGGCTCCCGTCCACTACCGTCGTGCGGTGATCGCACCACGGCAGGGGAGGACACTGTGGCCGGGACCGCGCCGCGCCTGAACACCGCGCCCGCACTGGCGGTGCTGGTGTGCCACGACGGCGACCGCCGGTTGCCGGAGGTGCTGGCCGCGCTGCGCGAGCTCACCGTCCGGCCGCGGCACCTGCTCGCGGTGGACACCGGTTCCACCGACGGCACCGCGGACCTGCTGGCGGGCGCCTCCGACCTGGTGGACGGGGTGCTCGACCTGCCGCCGGAGACCGGGTTCGGCGCCGCGGTCGCGGCGGCCACCGAGCACGCCGTCGCCCGCTGGGGCGATCCGGGCCGCTGGTTGTGGCTGCTGCACGACGACTCCGCGCCCGAGCCGGACTGCCTGCGCCGGTTGCTGGACGTCGCCGAGCTCGATTCGGCCGCGGCCGTGCTGGGGCCGCTCGGCCTGGACTGGGACGATCCGCGGCTCGTGGTGGACGCCGGGTTGTCCACCGACGCCTCCGGGCACCGGCAGACCGGCATCGGGGCCGCCGAGGTCGATCCGGAGCTCGCCTGGGCGGAGGCCGATGCGGGCGGGGATGCCGCCGCGGACCCGGGTCGGGACGGTGCGGGACGGGACGATCCGGAACGGTCCACGCCCGAGCGTGCCGAGAACGAGCGTGCCGAGAACGAGCGTGCCGGGGCCGAACGGGCCGGGGCCGAGACCGGGACCGAACCGGCCGGGACCGAACGCTCGGCGACCGAGCACCTCGCGACCGAGCGAGCCCGGACCGAGGAACCCCGGACCGAGGAACCCGCGACCGAGCGAGCCACGACCGAACGATCCGGGATCGAACCCGCGGAGGCAGGGGCTGCGGAGGAGGCGGCCGAAGCGACCGGGACCGGAACGACCGGAGCGCAGCGCGGGACGGGCTCGACCGGGACCGAACCCGCCGCCGCGGAAGCCGGGGACGAACCCGCCGCGGCCGCGAGCACCGCACCCCGGGCCGCCGGGTCCACATCGGACGACCGGCGCTCGGCCCCCACCGACGTCCGCGTCGTCTCCGAAGTCCTGGCCGTCTCCACCGCCGGCGCCCTGGTCCGCCGAGGGGTCTTCGAGCGGCTCGGCGGCTTCGACCCGGCCCTGCCGCTGGGCTTCGACGACATCGACTTCGGCTGGCGCACCAACTCCGACGGGCACCTGGTGCTGTGCGTGCCGAGCGCCCGGATGCGCCACGCGGGCGCGCTGCGCACCGGCGACCGGGCACCCGACGCGACCGGGCGCGGGTTGCGGGCCGCCGAGCGCGTCGGCGGGGTGCGCACCTTCCTGGCCAACGCGCCGCTCCGGTCGTTCCTGCTCGGCGTGCCGCGGCTCGCGCTGCTGGTGCTGCTGCGCGCCGCCGGGTTCGGGCTGCTGTGGCGGCGGCGGGACGCGGCCGCCGAACTCGCCGCGTTCACCGCGCTGGTCACCGGCCGGATGGGGCGGCGCGCGGCGCGCGCCGAGCGGCGCGCCACCACCGCGGAACCGTCCGGGGTGCGCGGCCTGCTCACCAGCCGGGTGACGCGGTTGCGCAACGGGTTCCGGGCCGCGTTCGCCGGGCTGGTGCGGGAGCGGGTGCGCCGCGAGGTGGTGCTCGGCCGCACCCCCGCCGCGCTCGGGCCCGCGCGGGTGACACCGGTGGCCGCCGCGCCGCGTTCCGTCGGCCCCGCCGCGCTCCCCGCCGGGGCGCTCGGCACCCGCAGGCGCAGCGTCGGCGGCCTGCGCCGTCCCACCGGCCCCGTGGTGGTGCCGGTGGCGGCCGCGCCCGCGGAGGAGGAGCAGCGGCGGCCCTCCCCGGTGCCGCGCGACGCGAACTCCGCACCGGAACCGGATCGCAGGCTGCTGCTGGTGCAGGTGGACCGGCGCCGGGTGCTGCGGGAACTGGTGCTGGCGCCGCCGGTGGTGCTCGCGGTGGTGCTCACCGCGATCGCGCTGGTCACGCACGGCCTGGTCGCCGAGCACGCCCGGTTCGGCGCCGAGCTGCAGGGCGGTCGGCTGTTCGCGGCCGTCGACCTCGGTTCGACCTGGCGGGAGTACCTGGCTTCCTGGCACCCGGTCAACGGTGGCACCGGCTCGCCCGCACCGGCCTCGCTGCTGGTGCTGGCGCTGCTGGGCACGGTGCTGGCGCCGCTCGGCGGGCCGCAGGCGGTGGTGGCGCTGCTGCTGCTGTTCGGCGTGCCGCTGGCCGGGCTCACCGCGTACGCCGCGACCCGCACGCTGCCGATGCGCGGGAGGCACCGGGCGCTGGCCGCGGGCGCCTACGCGCTGCTGCCGCTGGCCACGTCCGCCGCCGGGCAGGGCCGGCTCGACGTGGTGGTCGCGCACGTCCTGGTCCCGCCGCTGCTGGCGGGCATCGCCTCCGTGATCGGGCTGACCAGGCTGGCGATGCTCGCCCAGTCCCGGCACTGGCTGGGCACGGCCTGCGCGACGGCGCTCGGCCTGGCCGTGCTGGGCGCGTTCGCCCCGCTGGTGCTGGCGCTGCTGGTGGTGCTGGCGCTGCTCGGGTTCGTGGCGGTGCCCGGCGAGGCGCGTCGCGGGGGGCGCCGGATGGCCGGGCTGGCCGCGCTGGTGCTGCTGCCGATCGTCTGCCTGCTGCCGTGGCCGGTCGTGCTGGTGCGGCACCCGGAGCTGCTGCTGCACGGGCTCGGCGCGCGGGTCACCGAGCTGCCCGCCGGGTGGTGGCCGCTGCTGCTGAGCGCCGACGGGGATCCGGCGACCTGGGCCGGCGGGCTGCTCGTGCTGGTGGCGCTGCTGGCCGCGGTGCTCGCCCCGCGCCCGGCGATGATCCCGGGCGCGGTGACCGCGGTCGCCGGGTGGGCGGTGGCCTTCGCCGTGGACCGGATCGCGATGACCCCGGTGGCGGGCGGACCGGCCAGCACCGGCGGAACCGGAGCTCCGCTGGTGGTGGCCGCGGCCGGGTTGCTGTGGACGGCGCTGTCCGCGGGACCGCTGCCGGTGCGGGTGCCGAGCAGGGTCCTCGCGGCCGCGTTGACCGGGACGCTGCTGCTCGCCGGGGTGAGCGCGGTGCTCGCCGGGCGCGGGCCGCGGCGGGGGGCACCGACCGGCGGGACCCCGGCGCTGGCCGCCGCGCTCGACGGGCCCGGCGGCATGCTGCTCGTCGAGCGCGGCCCGGCCCCGGCCCGGCTGGTCGAGGGCCGCGCGCCGCACTTCGGCGATGACGACCTGGTACCGGTGCCGGAAGCGGTGCGCTGGCTGCGGGAGGTCGAGGCGGACCTGCTCTCCGGCGACCCGCAGCGGGTGCGGACCGCGCTGGCCACCGCAGCGGCCCGCGGCACCGGTCACGTGGCGGTGCCGGACGCGGCGACCGCCGACCGGCTGCGGGCGGCGGCCGGTGACCTGGTGACCGATCACGGCGAGCTCGGCGACGGCACCCCGGTGCTGCGGGTGCTGCTGCCGTCCGGCCCGGTGCAGCTGCTCGGCCCCGACCTGGCTCGGCAGTCGCGGCTGGCGGGTACGCCGTCCCCGCAGGCCCGGCCGCTGGGCGTGCCCGCGACGCTGCCGGAGGTCGCGGTGCGCGTCTCGGACGGCGGGGTGGGCCGGGTGCTGCTGCTCGCCGCCGAGCACGAACCCGGCTGGCACGCGGTGATCGACGGACGGGAGGCGCCGCTGGCCGAGGGCTGGGGACACCAGGTCGCGGTGCCGGTGCCGGAATCGGCGAGCGAGGTCCGGGTCGGCTACGGCGACTCGTCCCGCACCGCGCTGCTCGTGGTGCAGGCCGCGGCCATCCTGTTCACCGCCATCGGCGCGCTGCCGTCCCGCCGCCGCTCCGACGAGTCCTGAACCGCCGGGCGGGGCCGGTCAGCAGGGCCTCACTGGCCTTCGATGACGTCCGGGTCGAGGCCGAGGTAGGTGGCGACCTGCTCGATGAGCACGTCGTGCAGCAGGTCGGCCATGTCCTGGCCGTCGCGGGCGCGGGCCTCCAGCGGCCTGCGGTAGAGCACGATGCGTGCGCGGGTCGGCAACCCGCGGCGGTCCACCCCGGCGGGGACGAGCCGCGCCAGCGGCACGTTCGCGTCCACCACCACGTCGTCGTCCCAGACGACCTTCTCGGGGGCGGTGACCTGGACCTCGGGCACCTCGTCGACGGCCACGTCGAGCTCGGTCAGCTCGGCGTGCCAGCGCTGCTCGATCGGCTCCAGGGCTTCCAGCACGATCGCGTCGAACCGCTGCGAACGGCTGCGCGCGACCGGGACCGACGACGGGTACAGGGGGCCGCGCAGGCCGCGCCCTCGACGATCCCGCCGGGCTAGCGTCCGGCGCCGATATCCACGTGCGGTCACCACGGGCTGAGGGTACGCCCTCAGGACCGCCGCGGGGATGCCCGTTCGGGTCGCCTCTCGGCACCGGAGGTGAGCACGCGACGTCACCGGACTGCCCGACACCCGTTCAGCGCAGCGCGAACAAGGTCCGCCACCTGCGCGAACCCGCCGGTGAGCGGCGTGCGCGCCGGAAGATCGGGATCGGGGCGCGAGGACGTTTCCGCGTGCCTCCGGCGCGGGCTGGACGGGGGGCGCTATCGTGCCAGTCGTGCGGAGCGTGAGGCGGTGCTCGCGGACCGGGTGTACCAACCCGGCCGTTGCGACGCTTACGTATGCCTATGCGGACTCGACCGCGGTGGTCGGACCGCTCGCCACGTATGCGGAGCCCCACAGCTACGACCTGTGCGAGGAGCACGCGTTGCGGCTGACGGTGCCGAAGGGCTGGGAGGTCGTCCGGTACGAGGGCGAGTTCTCGCTGCCGGAAGGTTCCGCGGACGACCTGACCGCGCTGGCCGAGGCGGTCCGCGAAGCGGGGCGCTCGGACCGGCCGGTGGATCCGCCGGACTTCTCCGTGGGCGGCGGCAGGCGAGGTCACCTGCGGGCGCTGCCCGACCCCCGCGACGATTAGGGGATCCCGAACGTGACGTGCCGCTCGTGGCCGTCGGGAGCTCTCCGCAAGATCACCGATCGCCGGTAGGCTCGGACCGCAGCGAGGTTGGCCGGACTACGTAGGGATGTGCAGCGTGCGGGACCTGTCGGAGATCGTCAAGGCGTACGACATCCGCGGGGTGGTGGATGAGCAGCTCGACGCCGACGTCGTTCGGGAGATCGGTGCCGCGTTCACCAGGCTCGTCGGCGGTCCGGCCGTCGTCGTCGGGCACGACATGCGGGACTCCTCGCCGGGGTTGGCCGCCGCGTTCGCCGAGGGCGTCACCGGGCAGGGCGTCGACGTGATCTCCATCGGCTTGGCCAGCACCGACATGCTCTACTTCGCCTCCGGCACGCTGGAGCTGCCGGGCGCCATGTTCACCGCCAGCCACAACCCGGCCCGCTACAACGGCATCAAGCTGTGCCGGGCGGGCGCCGCACCGGTCGGCCAGGACAGCGGGCTGTCGGAGATCCAGGAGCTCGTCTCGCACGGCGTTCCCGAGTTCCTGGGCGCGAAGGGCAGCGCCTCCGAGCGGGACATGCTCGCCGAGTACGCGGAGTTCCTGCGCGGCCTGGTGGACCTGAGCGGGATCCGGCCGCTGAAGGTCGTCGTCGACGCCGGGAACGGCATGGCCGGGCACACGGTGCCGAAGGTGTTCGACGGCCTGCCCGTCGAGGTGGTGCCGATGTACTTCGAGCTGGACGGCGACTTCCCGAACCACGAGGCGAACCCGCTGGACCCGGCGAACCTGGTGGACCTGCAGGCGAAGGTGCGCGAGGTCGGCGCCGACGCCGGGCTGGCCTTCGACGGCGACGCGGACCGCTGCTTCGTGGTGGACGAGAACGCCGACCCGGTGGCGCCGAGCGCGATCACCGCGCTGGTCGCGGTGCGCGAGCTGGCGAAGGAACCGGGCGCGACCGTCATCCACAACCTGATCACCTCGCACGCGGTGCCGGAGATCGTCGCCGAGCGGGGCGGCAAGCCGGTGCGCACCCGCGTGGGGCACTCGTTCATCAAGCAGACCATGGCCGAGACCGGCGCCATCTTCGGCGGCGAGCACTCGGCGCACTACTACTTCCGGGACTTCTGGAAGGCCGACTCCGGCATGCTGGCCGCGCTGCACGTGCTGGCCGCGCTGGGCGGTCAGGACGGCGCGCTGTCCGGGCTGATGGCCGAGTACTCCCGCTACGCCGCCTCCGGCGAGATCAACTCGACGGTGGACGACCAGGCCGGGCGGATGCGCGCCGTGGCCGAAACCTACCGGGAACGTTCCGGTGCTCGAATCGACGAGCTCGACGGGCTTACCGTGGAGCTGGCGGACGGCTCCTGGTTCAACATCCGGCCTTCGAACACCGAGCCGCTGCTGCGGTTGAACGTGGAGGCGCCGGACGCCGCCGCGGTCGCCGCGCTGCGCGACGAGGTGCTCGCCGTGGTGCGGGGCTGACCGAGTGATACCGCCCGCTGGGCGTGGACCGGGTGTGGACTCAGGAGGGAACGTGGCCGTGGCCCTGGAACCGACATTGCTGGAGATCCTCGCCTGCCCGGCACCGGACCACGGCGCGCTGCGCGCCGAGGGCGGCACCGCGCAGGACGAGTACTTGACGTGCACTTCGTGCGGCCGCGGCTACCCGGTGCGGGACGGCATCCCGGTGCTGCTGGTCGACGAGGCCGTCGGCGGCCCCGAGGATCCTGGCTCGACCGGGGAGAGGTGACCTCCGGTGCTCGACGACAGCCTCTTCGACGATCCCGACCGGCTCACCGAGGCCGACTCGCGCGGGCTGTTGCGATCCGCGGCGCTCGCGGGTGCGCAGGTGCGGGCGGCCGCGGAGACCGTGCAGGAGATCGGTTTCGACGACCTCGCCGACGGCAGGCCGCGCTCGCTGGTGCTGATCTCCCGGCCCGGCCTCGGCCCGTCCGCGTGCGGGGTGCTGGCCGCGCTGGCCGGCCCGTCCTGCCCGGTACCGGTGATCGTGGCCGAGTCGGTCCCGGTGTGGGTGGGACCGCTGGACGTGGTGTTCGCGCACACCCCGGACCCGGGTGATCCGACGCTGGCCGAAGGGGTGGCGACCGCGACCCGGCGGGGCGCCTCGGTGGTGCTGGCCGCCCCGGCCGACGGACCGGTGGCCGCGTCCGGCGCGGGCCGGGCGAAGGTGGTGCCGCCGCGGATCCCGGTGCCGGACGAGCTGACGTTCGCGCACGTGTTCACGGTGGGCCTCAGCGTGCTCGTCGCGCTCGGCCTGCTGCGCTGCGACACCGATCAGCTGGCCGACGAGCTGGACCGGGAGGCGGAACGCGCCCACCCCGGGCAGGAACCGCTGATGAACCCGGCGAAGTCGCTGGCGCTGCGGCTCGCCGACCACGAGGCGCTGCTGTGGGGCGTGGACCTGACCGCCACCGCCGTCGCCGGGCACGGCTCCTACGCGTTGGGCGTGCACGCGGGCCTCGCCTGCGACGTGGCGAGCCACGCGCAGGCCACCACCCGGCACGCGCTGTACCGCTCGGTGCGCGACACCGGCTCGGACCTGTTCGCCGACCCGGACGAGGACGGCGGCGCGACTCCCCGGGTCTTCCTGATCAGCACCCGGCACGACGAGCGCTCGGAGGCGGACGAACGCGCCGCGACCCGATCGCTGCCGGGCGCGGACCTGGTCGCCCCCGGCGAGTCGGCGCGGGCCGACGCGGTGCTGCGGGCCGCGGTGCTCGCGTTGCGGTTCGATCTCGCCGCGGTCTACCTGGGCCTCGCGGCGGGCACGCTCGGAGGTCCGGGCAGGCAGGCACTGGCCGTGCACTGACCGGACGGGGCGAACCCTGGGTGATTGCCGGGGACGTCCCTGGTGCACTGGTGGCGGAGAGGCGATGTCCTGGTTCCAGGGTCGGCGCCCTACGGTGCTGGTCCGAGGATGCGTGCGCGCCTGACCAGCGGTGAAGAGAGCGAGAAGGACTGTGGAGTTACTGCGGAACGCGGTGCGCCCCTACGCGTGGGGCTCGCGTACCGCCATCGCCGATCTGCTCGGCCGGCCCGTTCCCACTCCGCACCCCGAGGCAGAACTGTGGATGGGCGCGCACCCGGGCGACCCGTCGAAGCTGGTGCGCCCGGACGGCAGCGAGGAATCGCTGCTGGACCTGCTCGACGCGGACCCGGCGCACCACCTCGGCGAGGTGTGCACCGACCGGTGGGGCAGCAGGCTGCCGTTCCTGCTCAAGGTGCTCGCCGCGAACGAGCCGCTGAGCCTGCAGGCGCACCCGTCCGCGGAACAGGCCGCGGAAGGCTTCGAGCGGGAGGAACGCGCGGGCATCCCGCGCAACGCGCCGAACCGGAACTACCCGGATCCCACGGCGAAGCCGGAGCTGGTCTGCGCGCTCACCGAGTTCCACGCGCTCGCCGGTTTCCGGGAGGCGCACCGCACGGTGCGGTTGCTGGGCGAGCTGGACGTGCCGACGCTGCGCCCGCACACCGCGCTGCTGGCGGCGCAGCCGGACGCCGACGGGCTGCGCGCGCTGTTCACCACGTGGATCACGCTGCCCGAGCACTACCTGCGGGGGCTGCTGCCGGAACTGCTCGACGCCTGCGTGCGGCACGTGCGCGAGCACGGCGAGTTCGCGCTGGAGTGCCGCACGGTGCTGGAGCTGGGGGAGGCGTACCCGAACGACGCGGGCGTGCTGGCGAGCCTGCTGCTGAACCGGCTGGTGCTGCAGCCGGGCGAGGCGATCTACCTGCCCGCCGGCAACCTGCACGCCTACCTGCAGGGCACCGGAGTGGAGATCCTGGCGAACTCGGACAACATCCTGCGCTGCGGGCTCACCCCGAAGCACGTGGACGTGCCGGAGCTGCTGCGGGTGCTGGACTTCACCTGCGGGGACATGCGGGTGCACAAGGGCGAGTCGCTGGACGGGAACCTCACCGTCTACCAGACGCCCGCCGAGGAGTTCCGGCTGTCCAGGGTGGACTGGTCCCCGGCGAACTCGACCGCGGTGCGGCTGGACTCGGACGGTCCGCAGATCCTGCTGTGCACGAAGGGCGCGTTGCGGCTGACCGCGCAGCGCCCCGGCGCGGAACCGGCCGAGCTGGAGCTGGGGAAGGGCCAGTCGGTGTGGCTGGCGGCCTCGGACCCGGCGGTGCTGGCGAGCCCGGTGTGCCCGGACGGGACGGCGCAGGTGTTCCGCGCGGCCGCGGGCACCTAGCGGGCGCGAATCCGCTCATACCTGCTCTGTCCGGGTGATCGTGGCGGTAGATTCCCCGCGGAACGCAAGGAACCGAACTCGGGAGCGATACGTGTCAGCAGGTGGCGGAACCAAAGCGATCCTGGCGGCGCTGGCCGCGAACGCGGGCATCGCCGTGGCCAAGTTCGGCGGATTCCTGTTCACCGGGTCCTCCTCGATGCTGGCGGAGTCGGTGCACTCGGTGGCCGACACCTCGAACCAGGGCCTGCTGCTGCTCGGGCAGAAGACCTCGGTGCGCAGGCCCACCGCGGAGCACCCGTTCGGCTACGGGCGGGACCGCTACTTCTACTCGTTCGTCGTGGCGCTGCTGCTGTTCAGCCTCGGTTCGGTGTTCGCGCTGTACGAGGGCGTGCACAAGATCCAGCACCCGGAGCCGTTGACCTCGCCGCTCGTGGCGGTGGTGATCCTGCTGGTGGCGATCGCGCTGGAGTCCTACAGCTTCACCACCGCGATCAAGGAGTCCCGCGCCATCAAGGGCGAGCTGAGCTGGTGGCAGTTCATCCGGCAGGCCAAGACCCCGGAGCTGCCGGTGGTGCTGCTGGAGGACGCGGGCGCGCTGCTCGGCCTGGCGTTCGCGCTCGGCGGCGTGGGGCTGGCGGTGCTGACCGGGAACCCGGTGTTCGACGGCGTCGGCACGGTCTGCATCGGCCTGCTGCTCGGCGTGATCGCGGTGATCCTGATCGTCGAGACGAAGAGCCTGCTGATCGGGGAGGGCGCGAGCCGGTCGGTGCTGGACGAGGTCGTCGGCGAGCTGCGCGGTGGCCGGGTGCGGCGCGTCATCCACATCCGCACCCAGTACCTCGGCCCGGACGAGCTGCTCGTCGCCGCGAAGATCGCCCTGGTGCCGTCGCTGGACGTGGCGGAGGTCGCAGCGGAGATCGACGCCGCCGAGGCGCGGGTGCGGGCGAAGGTTCCCGCGGTGCGGCTGATCTACCTCGAACCGGATCTGGACCGCGGAGCGGTCTCGGAACCGGCGGTGGATCCGGGTTCCGCGACGGACTCGGAACCGTCGATCGAGCCGCCTCGGGACTGATTCGCCGCAGATCTTTCTCCGTTCGCGGGGGCTTTCCCGATGATCTGCGGATAACCGGGAAATCGTGCCACCGGGCGCCGGTCTACCTGCAATGACACCGCTGCTGTGTGCGGACTGTGATCGCTTGGAGGCATTTGGCGGATCAACTTGTCCTCCGGGTGGACGGGGCGGTCACAGAGCATTAACGAATCGCGACCCCCACACTGTTTCCTAGCTAATCCGGTGCAACACTCCCCCGCTAGGGTGCGTTCCACCATTCGGGTTGGAAGAGGAGGGCGACAGTGCCAGGGACCGGGCTGTGGCGAACGAAGACGGTCGAGCAATCGATCAAAGACACCGATGAGCCGGACACGAAGCTCCGAAAGAACCTCGGTGCCTGGGACCTGATGGTCTTCGGCGTCTCGGTCGTCATCGGTGCGGGGATCTTCACGCTCGCCGCCTCCACAGCGGGGGACGTGACCGGCCCATCGGTATCGCTGTCCTTCGTCTTCGCGGCGATCGCCTGCGGGCTCGCCGCGGTCTGCTACGCGGAGTTCGCCTCGACCGTGCCGGTCGCGGGCAGCGCGTACACGTATTCGTACGCGACGTTCGGCGAGTTCATCGCCTGGATCATCGGCTGGGACCTGATCCTGGAGTTCGCGGTCGCCGCCGCGGCCGTCAGCAAGGGCTGGTCCAGCTACCTGCAGCAGGTGCTGCAGCTCATCGGGATCAACGGGGTCCCGACGAAGTTCGAGCTCGGGCCGCTGCAGTTCGACTGGGGCGCTTTGCTGCTGATCGCCGGGCTCACCGCGGTGCTCGCGCTGGGCACCAAGCTGTCGGCGCGGGTCAGCCTCGTGATCAGCGCCCTCAAGGTGTTCGTGGTGCTGCTGGTCGTCGTGGTCGGGCTGTCCTACATCAACCCGTCCAACTACACGCCGTTCATCCCGCCGGCCGAGTCCGGCGCGGAGGACGCCTCCAAGCTGGACCAGTCGCTGCTGTCGCTGCTGCTGGGCGGTGAGACGAGCAGCTTCGGCGTCTTCGGCCTGCTCGCCGGTGCCTCGCTGGTGTTCTTCGCGTTCATCGGCTTCGACGTCGTCGCCACCACCGCGGAGGAGACCCGCAACCCGCAGCGCGACGCGCCGCGCGGCATCTTCGGCTCGCTGGCCATCGTCACCGTGCTGTACGTGGCCGTCGCCGTCGTGGTGACCGGCATGGTCAACTTCAAGGACCTGGCCACCGTGAACGGTGAGAAGGCCACGCTGGCGACCGCCTTCCAGCTCAACGGCGTCACCTGGGCCGCCGGGGTCATCACGGTCGGCGCGCTCGCCGGCCTCACCACCGTCGTCATGGTCATGTTCCTCGGCCAGGTGCGGATCCTGTTCGCCATGTCCCGCGACGGGCTGCTGCCGCGCGGGCTGGCCAAGACCCACGAGGAGCACGGCACCCCGGTGCGGGCGACGCTGCTCGTCGGCGGCATCGTGGCGCTGGCCGCGGCGTTCTTCCCGGCGGACAAGCTGGAGGAGATGGTCAACGTCGGCACGCTGTTCGCGTTCATCCTGGTGTCCGCCGGCGTGATCATCCTGCGCCGCTCGCGGCCGGACCTGCCGCGCGGTTTCCGGGCGCCGCTGGTGCCGCTGGTCCCGATCCTGGCGATCATCGCCTGCCTGTGGCTGATGCTGAACCTGACCGCGCTGACCTGGGTGCGGTTCATCGTCTGGATGATCGCGGGCGTGGTGGTGTACTTCCTGTACAGCCGCAAGCACTCGCGGCTCGGCCAGCAGCAGCGGGAGGTCGCCGCGGGCGGCTCCGTCTGATCCGCCGTTCGCGCGCAGCGGGGGCCGGGCCCCCCCCGGGGGGGGGGCGCCCGGCGGGGGGGGCCCCCCCCCCCCCCGGGGGCGGCGGGGGGGGGGGGTGCGGCGGGGGGGGGCCATTAAGAANNNNCCCCGACCCCCCCCCCCCCCCGGGGGGGGCGCCCCCCCCCCGGGGGGGGGCGCGGGGGGGGGCGCCGTCTCACCCGCCGTGCGCGCGCGGGGGGCCGTTCCCCCCCGGGGGGCGGGGCCCCGCTTCGTTGCGCACCCCGGCCGCGCGGAGTGCACGCTTGGCATCTACTTGCCGATGTGCGTACACTTTCCATATGGAAAATGAATCGAACGCCTCCGGACGCGACCAGCTCGGCCAGCTCGACCAGGTCGCCGACGCGCGCCGCCGCATCGCCACCCACGTCGGGTTCCCCACCGCCTACTGGGTGGTCTACGGCGTCCTGCTCGTCGTGCTGGCCGGACTGCCGATCTGGATGGACCTGCTGGGCGCGGACTACAGCGCCTACCTGTCGTGGGGATTCGCGGTGATCGCCATCGGCTCGGCCTTCTTCACCGCCGCCCGGCGCCGCCGCTCCGGCGTCTACCTGCCCAAGCGCATCGGCTCCTACCCCGGCGCCCGGCCGTTCTGGCTGGCCGCGCTCGGCATCACCGCGGTCGGCTTCGGCGCCATCGCAGTGCTGGTCAGGTACCAGCAGCAGGGGATCGCGCTGCTGGTGCTGCCCGTCGTGGCCGTCGCGGTGTTTGCGGCGCAGGTGAAGACCCGGGCGGCGATGCGGCGCGACCTCGAAGAAGGCCGGGTCCGGCCGTGACGGGTGCGCACCACGAAGGCGACGGGCGCCAACCCCTCTTCGAGACCGGGCCCAGGCTGGCGCTGTGCGCTCTGCTGCAAGGCGCCGAGTGGGTCGACTTCGCGACCGCCCGGGACATGCTGGGCGTCAGCGACTCCGTCCTGTCCAAGCACAGCCGGGCGCTCGAAGAAGCCGGCCACCTCGAAGTGCGCAAGGGCTCGGTCGGGCGCAGGCCGCGGACCTGGTTCCGGCTCACCCCGGAAGGCAGGACCGCGATCAGCAACCACCTGAACTGGCTCTCCGGCCTCCGGGCGGCTTTGGACGGGGAGTGGTGAGGTGGTCCTGCTGCGAGGGGGACGGGTGACGGAACGTCACCACCTGCCTTCGAACCCTGCCCCGCGGGTCGTGTCCCGCGTCCTGTCAGCGGCGAAGCCGCTGGGCCGCCGACCACCGAAGCAGCCCGACCACCGGCGGGTTCTCAGCGGTTCCCCCGCGAGGACGGCGAGTTCGCTGTGCATGGACGTACATGAGAAATCGATCCCGCAGCGAGGGAACCGCTGAGGTTCCGCTACCCCAGTGCTACGCAGCAGAAGTAGAGCGACAGAGCTCAGCGGTCCGCGGCTCGGAGGGCGTTGCCTCGTTCCCAGGGAGCTGCTCGGCCGCGCGGGTCGGTGAGTTCGGGGAGCGCGGAGCGGGAGGGCTTCTCCTCGTCCGCGGAGGTCTCGGCAGCCCCGGTCTCGCCGGTGCCTGCCACCTCGTCCGGTTCCCAGCCCAGCAGGTCCGACACGGAAGCCGACTCGTCCTCGCCGAGCTCGGCGTCGGCGCCGTCGGCGGTGCGCTCCGGCCCGGTGCGCTTTGGCTCGGGGCGCCGCGGCTCGGCGAGCGCGCCCAGCGGATCCGCGGTCTGCTGCGCCACCGCGGTCGGCGTGCGCAGCGGCAACGTGGCACCCCGCACCGGGATCTCCAAACCGGCCGCCATCGCGACCGCGCGGTCCCACTCCGGGTCCCCGCTGTAGTCCGTGTGCCCCAGCACGCCCGGCACCCAGCGGCGGAACGAGAACGGCCCGCGCTGCGGATCCGGCAGCCAGTGGTCCCCGCCGAGCACCAGCGCACCCGTCGGCCCCCGCGTCGCAGGCGGCAGCGGACCCTGCGTCCCGTCCGGTCGCAACCCGACGCCGATCAGCATCCCGTCGAAGACCTGCCGGTTCCAGGTGGTCACCGCGCCGCCCAGCGGATCGGTGCCCCGGCACAGCGACCGCCAGCGCCCGTTCAACGATCCGGCCAGATCCCGCAGCGACCCGTGCGGCACCACCCCCGGGAACGCCCGCGGATAGGCCCACTGCAGCTGGGAACCCGCGGTGACCAGCCCGACCCGTTCCCGGTCGGCCTCCGGCAGCGTCTCCAGCAGCCGCGCGGTCGCCACCGCCGCCAGCAGGCTGCCCTGGCTGTGGCCGACGAGCACCACCCGGGTGTCCGGCTCGGCGAGGTGCTCGGCCGCGCGCGCCGCCAGCTCCGGCACCACCTTCAGCGCGTAGCACGGCGGCACCACCGGGTGCGCCTCGCGCGGCCAGAACAAGGTGAGGTCGCACAGGATTCCCAGGTACCGCCCCGCGGTCCGCTCCTTCGCCGCCAGCTGCACCATCCGCAGCAGCCCCGCCGCGAGCAGACCCAGCGCCAGCACGCCCAGCGCCCGCAGCCAGTCCGCCCACTCGGTGCGCGGGAAACCCCACGCCCGCAGGGCCACCGCCAGCAGCGTGCTCGCGGTCAGCACCGCGGCGACCAGCAGCAGCACGTGGTGCGAGTAGCGGCGCTGCACGTCCGCGGTCCGCCACGAACCCGCCGCGTTGCGCTGGTCCTGCTGCCTGCCCGCGTGCAACAGCGCCACCTGCTCGGGCACGTCCTCGACCCCGCTCGGCAACCAGCGGCGGACCAGCATCCAGCACCCCAGCGCCAGGCCGCCGACCAGCAGCAGCACCGCCGCGCTGCCCCAGAACAGCGCCACGTCGTCGTAGGCGTCCGGCAACCGCAGCCGCTCCGGACCGCCCAGCGCCTGCCGGAGGCTCAGCGCGAGACCCGCGCCGAAACCGGCGCCCAGCATGCACGCCAGCATCAGCACCGGCGCCGCCATCCAGCCGCCCGCCCACGGGCGCAGCTCCCGCGGCACCGAAGCCCAGCCGGGCCGGGCCAGCAGCGCCGCCGGAACCAGCAACGCCGCCACCGCCGAGCAGGTCAGCAGCAGTCCCACCGTGATCGCGTCCACGGTCGCCCCGGAACCCGGCAGCGGCGCGTTCAACGGCCCCGGCAGCACCGCCACCGCGAACAGCAGCACCGCGGCGGTCGCGACCACGACGCGGCGCGCGGTGCGGCTGAGCAGCCCGCGCACCACCGCGGCCACCGGGCCGGAACCCATCCCGCTCGGATCGTCCAGCAGCAGCGTGCCGCCCACCGACAGCACCAGCAGCAGTTCGGCGAGGATCCAGCGCGGATCGGGGTTCGGCGTCAGCGGCCCGCCCAGCGCGAGCACCGAGATCACGGCCAGCGCCCCCACCACGTGCAGCGCCCGCAGCGCAGGCGTGTCCGGGTCGGCGACGACGTTCGCGCCCGGCAGCAGCGGGGCCCGCGCCGAGTGCTTGGCGGACTCGGTGCGCCCGCCGAACGTCCGCCACGAACCGGAGACCTGCCACGACACGCTGGAGAGCCGGTGCATCAGCAGCACGACCAGCCCGAGCAGCAGCATCGCCGGTACCGCACGTACCGCCGGCACGAGGCGCAACGACTCCGGCACCTCGTCCAGGCACGGCGAACCGGGGCGCAGGCACTGCGCGGCGAGCAGGTCCAGCAGCACCACGGCCAGCTGCGCGACGAACAGCATCGTCAGCAGCAGCGCGCCCACCCGCAGCAGCGCCCGCAGCAGGCGGGACAGCAGGGCACCGACGCGGTCGCCGGACCGGGGCGGCGGCAGCATCCAGTGCGCCACGTTGCTCAACGCGAACGGGAACATCAGCGCCCAGCTGGCCTTCGCCCAGCCGCCGGAGGTCATGCCGCCCCACACGTAGCCCTCGACGATCCGGGGCACGGTGCGATCGCCCGCGGTGAGCATCGGGCCGGGCACGGGACGGCGCAGCCGGTCGGCGGGGCGCACGATGCGCCCCACCCCGTCGCCCGCCACGTCGACCGAGGCCACGGAGTCGGTGAGCGCGTCCCCGGTGGTCCCGAGGATGCCGTGCACCCGCAGCTCGACCACGCGGGTGTCGGGCCCCGGTATCTGCACTTGTGCCTCCTGGCCATCGGGTGTTGATCACTTGCCCGTGATTGTCCACCGCAGATCGACTCGTGGCGAGCCCTCGGCCACTCGATTGTGACGGCCTTCGCCCGCGCCTGTCCCGGGTTCGCCGTTGCTCGATCGAAATGCCAGGTCAGCGGATCGAGAAGGGCTTGCGCGCGCACGCAACCGGGCACGTCCGGGTGAGGTGCAGGCGTGTCGCGGGGCAGCGGCCGCGGTGCACCCACCCCCAGCGGGTGCACGGCGGCCGCCGGATGGCGGAACCGACCCCTCCGCGATTCCTCCAGCCGCGATCAGGCCCCGCCGCTCAGGCCGTTGATGTCCCTGGCCTGCCCGATCTGCAGCACCGAGCCGTTGGTGGTGCCCGAGAAGTTGTTGTGCACGACCACCCCGCGCTGCGGCTCCGGCTCCACCGCGCGCCGCTGGTCCTGCTCCAGCCGTTCCCGGTCGACCCGCGCGGCGTCGACGCCGTCGAGCAGTTCCGGGTTCACCGAGTGCTTCGGGGTGTAGAGGTAGGCGTGGTCCTCGAAGTTCTTCACCTTGACCGCGTTCGCGGCGAACTGGGAGGCGCGCTTCTTGACGTAGCCGCCGCGGACGACGTCGGTGAACACCCGCTGGGACAGGATCGCGGCCACGTAGGTGACGTCCGCGTCGGAGGCGGTGAGGATGCGGCGCACCGGTTCCGCGTCGAGCAGCCGGTGGGTCTCGTTCATCGAGGTGGACAGCCCGCTCTCCGGCACCGGCCCGAGGTGGACGCTGGCGCGCAACCGCAGCTTGAGCGCGCGGTCCCGGGCGCGGACGACCTCGTCGTGCTCGTCGAGCACCTCGTTCAGCTCGTCCAGGAACGGGTCCACCAGGAACGGGGTGTCCATCGCGTCGACGCCGAAGTAGTAGCCGTCGCCGGTGGAACTGGCGAACACCTTCGTCTGCCACAGCCGGGAGAGCCCGCACTGCTCCAGTGCCCGCTCCAGCAGCTGCGGGACGTCCCGGCTGAGCCGCTCCTGGTGCGCGCTCGGGCTGAGGCTGAAGTCCTTGGTGTCCACGGCGAACACCGCGCGGTACGGCGGGAGCTGGCTGCTGCGCCGGGCGTTCGGACTGGGTGGCATGTCTCGTCCTTCCTGGAGCGGGAGCACCCGCGGGCCGGTGCTCGCCTGGGACCAGCATCGGGCGGGGGCGCGCGAACCGGCGTCCGATTTCGGACACCGCGGTGAGTGGTCGCGATCACATCTATCGGGATCGGTGGATCTCGTCCAGCAACGCCGCCGGATCGAGCACGTGCACCCCGCCCTGCTCGGTCCGCAGCAGGCCCAGCGCGCGGAAGTCGGCGAGGCTCGCCGCCACCGAACTCCGCGCCAGTCCCAGCAGGTCCGCCAGATCGCGTTGCGGCAGCGGCACGAAGTCGTCCTGCCCGGCGCTGGCCGTCAACCGGCACAGCAGCCACGCCACCTTCGACCGGGCCGACGAGCGGGACAGCTCCGAGATCATGCTGCCGTTCGACCGCAGCTTCATGCTCAAGTAGCCGGTCAGCTGGGTGCCCAGCCCGCGGCGGCGGACGAACGCGGTGAACTCGGGACCGCGCAGCCGCTGCCCGCGGCACTCCACCACCGCGAACGCGCTCGCCGACCGCGGTCGCTCGTCGATGGCGGCCTGCTCTCCGATGGTGTCGCCCGCGGCGCGCAGCGCCAGCAGCGACCGGCCGTGGTCCGCCCGCGCGCCGACCACCTTGCACAGCCCCGAGGTCAGCACGAACACGTGATCGCCGCCCTCGCCCTCGTTGAGCAGCGCCGCACCCGGCGCGCAGCGGAACGGCCCGCCGATGCGCAGCAGCTCGGCCCAGTCCGCGGCGGACAGGTGGTCGCGGAAGCTGCGGTAGTCCTCGTCGAGCGCCACGGTGATCGATTCTGGAGCACCGGATCCGAGGTGGACGATTTTCGCGCCAGGTCAACCCTAATGGCGGTCCGCGGCCCTCGGCTGCGTATCGTCCCCGCCGTGGGGCGGCTGATCGTGATCGAAGGACTGGACGGGGCGGGCAAGCGCACGCTCGTCGACGGGCTCACCGCCCGGCTGCGGGAACGCGGCCGCAGCGTCGCGCACGCCGCCTTCCCCCGCTACACCGCCGACGTGCACGCCGAACTCGTCGCCGAAGCGCTGCACGGCGAGCACGGCGACCTCGGCGCCTCCGTGCACGGGATGGCCGTGCTGTACGCGCTGGACCGGCGCGGCGCCGCCGACGACCTGCGCGCCGACCTCGCCGCGCACGACGTGGTGCTGCTGGACCGCTACGTCGCCTCCAACGCCGCCTACGGCGCCGCCCGGCTGGGCCAGGACGTGGACGGCGACTTCGTGCGCTGGGTGCGGGAGCTGGAGGTGGAGCGCTTCGGGTTGCCGCGCCCCGACCTGCAACTGCTGCTGCAGGTGCCCGCCGACGTCGCCGCCGGGCGCGCCGAGCACCGCGAACGCACCGAGACCCGCCGCCGCGACCGGTTCGAGTCCGACTCCTCGCTGCAGCGGCGCTGCGCCGAGCTCTACGCGCGGCTCGCCGAGACCGGCTGGTGGTCGCCGTGGCTGGTCGTCGACGGCTCCGCGCGGCCCGACCACGAGGCGCTGGCCGCTCGCGTCCTCGGCTGACCGGCCACCGAGCTCCGCTGTGCCGTCGCCCGCGGCCGACTCCCCCGTTCGGCGGTACACCGCGCTCCGCGTTCGGTGCAGGCGCGACGACCTGCGGTGACGATCGGCGGGTGCTGCACGCCCCGGGAGTGAGAAGTGCAACCATGTGGGGCATGAAGGCGCGCGTGCTCGTGGTGGACGACGATCCGGCCCTGGCCGAAATGCTGACCATCGTCCTGCGGGGCGAGGGGTTCGAGACAGCCGTGGTCAGCGACGGCACCAAGGCGATGCCCGCGCTGCGCGAACTGAAACCCGACCTGGTGCTGCTCGACCTCATGCTGCCCGGCATGAACGGCATCGACGTGTGCAAGGCGATCCGCACCGAATCCGTGGTGCCCATCGTCATGCTCACCGCGAAGAGCGACACCGTGGACGTGGTGCTCGGGCTCGAATCCGGCGCCGACGACTACGTCGTCAAGCCCTTCAAGCCGAAGGAGCTCGTCGCGCGGCTGCGCGCCCGGCTGCGCCGCACCGACGCCGAACCCGCCGAGGTCCTCGCCATCGGCGACCTCAGCATCGACGTCCCCGGCCACGAGGTCACCCGCGACGGCGTGCCCATCGCGCTCACGCCCCTGGAGTTCGACCTGCTCGTGGCGCTGGCCCGCAAACCGCGCCAGGTGTTCACCCGCGAAGTGCTGCTCGAACAGGTCTGGGGCTACCGGCACGCCGCCGACACCCGCCTGGTCAACGTCCACGTGCAACGGCTGCGGTCCAAGGTCGAGCGCGACCCGGAACGGCCCGAGGTGGTGCTGACGGTCCGCGGCGTCGGGTACAAGGCCGGCCCCCCGTGATCCGGAGACCGGCGCGTTGAGCGGATGGGCGAGCCGGGGCGGCGTGCTGCACCGGTGGGGGGCGCGCGCCCGCGTCGAGGTCCGCGAGCGCTGGCAGCGCTTCGAACGCGTGTGGCGGCGGTCCATGCAGCTGCGCGTCGTCGTCAGCACGCTCGCGCTGTCGTCCGTGGTCATCTGCGTGCTCGGGATGGTGCTGCAGACGCAGATCACCTACCAGCTGATGACCGCGAAGGAAGACGCCGCGATCTCGCAGGTCCGCTACAGCCTGCCCGTGCTGGAACGCGAGCTGACCGCGGTCGACCCGAACTCCGACGACGTCTCCCAGCAGCTCGAACAAGCGCTCAACCGGCTCACCACGCCCAACTCGGGACGTCCCAGCACCGAAGCCTCCGCGGGCGCCTTCGACCCGGTGCTCGTCGACGGCTCCGACGCCGAATCCGAGGCGCAGCCCTCCGCCGGTCCCATCGACGACGTGCCCGAGGAACTGCGCCGGTTCGTCGAGCAGGGCGAGCTCGCCAAGCAGATCACCACCGTGCAGCGCGGACCCGAGCCGGTCACGATGCTCGTCGTCGGCACCCCCGTGGACAGCTCGACCCGGTCCTTGCAGGCCTACCTGTTGTTCCCGCTGACGTCCGAGAAGGACACCCTCAACGTCGTGCAGAGCACGCTGCTCGTCGGCGGTCTCGTGCTCGTGGTGCTGCTCGGCGCCATCACCAACCTCGTCACCCGCCAAGTGGTGCGCCCCGTGCGGCAGGCCGCGGAGAACGCCGCGCGGCTCGCCGACGGCGACCTCGACCAGCGGATGCGGGTGATCGGCGAGGACGACGTGGCCCGGCTGGCCGAATCCTTCAACGAGATGGCCGACAGCCTCAAGCAGCAGATCAAGCAGCTGGAGGAGTTCGGCCAGCTGCAGCGCCGCTTCACCTCCGACGTCTCGCACGAACTGCGCACCCCGCTGACCACCGTCCGGATGGCCGCCGACGTGCTGCACGCCTCCCGCGAGCAGTTCCCGCCCGGGCTGGCCCGCTCCACCGAACTCCTCGTCGACGAGCTCGACCGGTTCGAATCGCTGCTCGCCGACCTGCTGGAGATCTCCCGGCTCGACGCGGGCGTCGCCGAACTCTCCGCGGAACCGCTCGACCTGCCCGCCATCGTGCAGCGCGCCGTCGACTCGGTGCGCGGCATCGCCGAGACCAGCGGCGTCCCGCTGCGCGTCGAAGTGCCCGCCGTCGACCTCGACCTCGTCGCGGACGCGCGCCGCGTCGAGCGGATCGTGCGCAACCTCATCGCCAACGCCATCGACCACGCCGAAGGCGGACCCGTCGAAGTGCGCTTCGGCGCCGGCCAGGACGCCGTCGCCGTCAGCATCCGCGACTACGGCGTCGGCCTGCGGCCCGGCGAAGCGGAACTCGTGTTCACCCGGTTCTGGCGCGCCGACCCGTCCCGCAACCGGCGCACCGGCGGCACCGGGCTCGGCCTGTCCATCAGCTCCGAGGACGCCCGGCTGCACGGCGGCGTGCTCGACGCGTGGGGCGAGCCGGGCTCCGGATCCTGCTTCCGGCTCACCCTGCCGCGCGAACCCGGCCGCGAGTTCGGCGAAAGCCCGCTGGCCCTGCCGTCGGGACGACGCATCGCCGCACCCGGCGCGCTGCTCGCCCGCACCGTCGACGCGCACGCCGACGGCGAACCCGACGGCGAACCTGCCGTCCGCGACACCGGCCCGGCACGGTTGTCCGAACCGGCCCCGGCCGAGCCCCCGCCGCACGCCCGGCCGGCCCGGGCACGGCTCGAACCGGGACGTTCCGACCGGGCCGGGGAACAGGTCGCCGAACGAGGTGGGGAGGACCCGAGATGATCAGCCGCCGGCTCGTCGCGCTCGCCGTGGCGGTGCTCCCGCTCGCCGCCTGCGCCTCCATCCCGGAACGCTCCGACCCGATGGCCGTGCCGCTGACCGACCACGGCGTCTCCCGCACCACCACGCCGGAACCGCCGCGCGCCACCGATCCCGTCGACATCGTGCGCAGCTTCGTCGACTCCGGCTCCACCCGGGAGACCGGCTACGCGTTCGCCCGCACCCACCTCATCCCCGAAGCCGAGCGGCGCTGGGAACCGGCGAGCTCGGTGCTCATCGTCGACAACATCGACACCATTCCGGTGCCCCCCGCCCCGGGCCAGCCCGACGGGGAACGCCTCGTCAGCCTGCAAGCGGACCGGGTCGGGCGGCTGCGCGCCGATTCCTCCTTCGTGCCCGAGACCGGGCCGTACGAAGTGCGCGTCCCCGTGCAGCGGGGCCGGGACGGCCGGTGGCTGATCGCCGTGCCGCCGTCCGACATGGTCATCAGCCGCACCTCGTTCGAGAACGACTTCATGCCGGTGCCGATCTACTTCGCCGACCACGACGGCGCCGGCGTCGTCCCCGACCTGCGGTGGATCGGATCGCAACCCGACAGCACGCTGCCGCGGCGCGTCGTCGAGCTGCTCATCGGCGGCCCGTCCGAGGGCTTCGAGAAGGCGATGGGCAGCAAGCTGCCGCCGAACGCGAGCCTCAAGACCAACGCCACCGAAGCCGACGACGGTGCGCTCGTGGTCAACCTCGGCGAACTCGGCGAACCCGACCTCGAAGCCCGCCGGATGATCGCCGCCCAGGTGGTGCTGTCGCTGCAGAGCGTCAGCAAGGCGCGCGTCCGGCTCCAGGAGGACGGGGTCGAGCTGCTGCCCGGCGAGCGGGACCTGCAACCCGCCGACGTCGCCTCCTACGAGAGCGACAACGCGTTGCGCCCCGGCACGCCCGGCCTCGTCGTGATCGGTGAACGGTTGCACGCGCTCGACGAGGACACCCGGCCCGTGCCCGGCCCCGCGGGGTCCGGCGCGCTGGAAGTCCTGCAAGGCGCGCAATCCATCGACGGCACCCGGCTCGCGGCGGCCACCCGCAACCCGTCCGGCCAGGTCGACCTGCGGATCGGCGCGTACGGCTCCGCCGACCTGCCCGCGGTCCCGCTCACCGGCAGCTTCATGTCCCGCCCCACCTGGCGCGACGACAACGAGGTGTGGACCGTGGTCAACGGGCGCGGGGTGTTCCGCGCGATCGAGGAGAACGGCAGCTGGACCGTCCGGCCGGTCGACGTCGCCGAGTTCGCAGGCGGACGGGAGATCAAGGAGCTGCGGCTCTCGCACGACGGGACCCGGGCCGTCGGCGTCGTCGACGGGACCATCGTCGTCGCCGGGGTCGTCGACGAGGACGGCCGCGTCGCGCTGCGGCACCCCGTGGTGCTCGGCGCCGACCGCGGCTTCGACGTCACCCACGTCGACTGGCTCACCGACCGGTCACTCGTCGCCACCACCGACGGGTCCTCCCCGGTCATGGAGGTGTCCGTCGACGGGTTCAAGTGGACCGGGTACGCCTCCGCGAACCTCACCCAGCCGATCAACGCCGTCACCGTCGGTCCCGGCAAGCGGGTCGTCGTCGCCGACCAGAGCTGGCTGTGGGAGGCGGGGGAGCCGAAGGCGGTGTGGAGCGTGCTGCCCGGCCAGATCGGCGGGAACTCGATCCCGTTCTTCCCCGGCTGATCCTGGCCCTGCCGCGTCGACGGGCGGGTGGCGGAGCCTCGGCGGGTTCCCCGCCGCGGGAACGGTCGTCACCGGTGGCTGCGCCGCAGGAGGCGACGCCGTCCCCGCGAGGACACCGCTGGACCCGCGGGGGTCCTGCTGCTCCGGTGGTCGGCTGTGGGATCGACCGCCCCGGTTCGGCGGTGCCGCCGACTCGCTCCGGTGTGTCGGATGGGGAGATCGCGCAGGATCGGGGCGTGCGTGGATCGGGTGAGCAGTGGGGGAGAGCGGGCGGGGCCGTCGCGGTCGCGATCGGCGGACTGGTGGACCGGGTGCTGCCGCTGCGGTGCGCGGGGTGCGCGCGGCCCGGCACCGGGTGGTGCACCGGCTGCGGGCGGGAACTCGGCGGGCTGCGCAAGGTGGTCCGCGAGCTGCCCGCGCCGCCCGGCGCTCGTGCCCCGATGCCGCCGGTGTTCGCGCTCGGCCGGTACCGCGGCGCGGCGCGGCGCGCCATCATCGCCTACAAGGTCGCCGGCCGCCGCGACCTGGCCGAACCCTTCGGTCGCGCGCTCGCCGACGGGCTCGGCGGAATCACCGGGTGGGCACCGGAGCTCGTGCCCGCCGCCCGGGCGGCGCATGCGTCCGCCGGGCCGTCCGGTCCGGACCGAGCGGTCGAGGCCCCGCGCTGGAACCTGGTGCCCGCCCCGTCGCGCCCGATCACCTCGCGCCGCCGGGGCGGCGCGCACATGAGCCGGGTGGCGCGCCGGGCCGCCGCCGCGCTCGCCGACCGCGGCACGGACGCGACCGTCGCCGACTGCCTGACCACCGGACCGGGCGCCCGTGACTCGGCGGGCCGCACCGCGCAGCAGCGGCTGCACGATCTGGCGGGCCGCTCGGCGGTGCTGCCGGACCGCGCGCCCCCGCCGGGAGAACCGGTGCTGCTGGTCGACGACGTGCTCACCACCGGCGCCACGGTCGCGAGCTCGGTGGGTGCGCTGGCGGTCCACGGCGTGCCGGTCACCGCCGTCCTGGTGCTGACCGCGACCGGCGGTTGACCCGTTCGTGCGGACCGGCATCCGGGTGGAACTCCGCCCGGCCCTTCGTTCGTTCAGTGGGTATGAGCAGTCGACAGGATCCGGCGCCGGGCGCCGCGCCCGGCGGGGACCGGGCATCGCGCCCGTTGCGGCACGTAGCCGCAAGTCGATCTAGCTTCCCCCGAACGAGTGAGACGAGTGGGATGGGACACGCCGACGAAACGCGTTGGGCAAGCCTCGCGCGTCGCCCGCTCAGCCCCGCACATCACGCTCGGTGGCGGCTTGACGTCGCCCGTCTCGGGGGCTGTTTCCCGTTGGCGAAGTTAGCTAACGTGCCTGCATTCAGTCGTACCCGGGCTTTCGGGAAGGAGTGAGAACCCCATGTCCCTGGCGCCGGAAGCGAGCTGAGAACACCGCTGCACCGGCGCCTCCGTGCGGACACGTCCACGGGATGTACGCGAGGAACGGAGGTCGTGAATGGACATCGTCGTCAAGGGTCGCAACGTTGAGGTTCCCGAGCACTACCGGGAGCACATCGCTGAGAAGCTGACCCGGCTGGAGCGCTACGACAGGAAGACCATTCGGGCGGACGTGGAGCTGTTCCACGAACGCAACCCGCGACAGGCGAAGAGCTGCCAGCGCGTCGAGATCACCCTGAAGAGCCGCGGTCCCGCAGTGCGGGCCGAAGCGTGCGCAGGTGACTTCTACGCCGCGCTCGACTCGGCGACGAGCAAGCTGGAGAACCGGCTCCGCCGCATGCACGACCGCAGAAAGGTCCACTACGGCCGGCACAAGTCCACCTCCGTCGCCGAGGCCACCTCGGCGAACACCTCCCAGACCGTCGCGGCGGCGGGTTCCAGCGCCGTCGGATTGCTCGAAGCCCCCGCGGAGGAAGCAGTGGAAGCCGCCGTCGACATCGACCTCCCCGCAGGAACCGGCGCGACCGGGACCGGCCGCGGTGTCCCCCAGCCGCGCGGCAGCTCCGACGACGGCTACGAACCGGGCCGGATCGTCCGGGAGAAGGAGCACACCGCCACACCCATGACCGTCGACCAAGCCCTCTACGAGATGGAACTGGTCGGCCACGACTTCTACCTGTTCTCCGACGCCGACACCGGCTGCGCGAGCGTGGTGTACCGGCGCCGAGGATTCGACTACGGGGTGATCCGGCTGGCAGGCTGACCCGATGATCGACCGGGCGTCCGGCGAGTCTGCGCCAGCGCCCGACCCCGCCGACCGTCCCCCGCGTACCGTGTGCGCGGGGGACGGTCGCCGTCCGGGGCCCGGTACCGACCGATCGCTCCTCGGGAATCGCCCACCGGGTGACCCGGCTCTAATACGATGACCACAAGGCGTCCTTGACGGGCGCATCACGATCAGCTAGTGAGGTCGACCGGATGGTCCTGTCCCGACTGCTCCGCGCCGGCGAGGGCAAGACGCTCAAGCGCCTCCGCGCCATCGCGAAGCACATCAACGAGCTCGAAGACGAAGTGCTCGCGCTCTCCGACGCAGAACTGCGGGCCAAGACCGACGAGTTCAAGCGCCGCTACAACGACGGCGAGACCCTGGACGAACTGCTTCCCGAGGCGTTCACGGTGGCACGCGAAGGTGCGCACCGCACTCTCGGCCAGCGGCACTACGACGTCCAGCTCATGGGTGGCGCGGCCCTGCACCTCGGCCAGATCGCCGAGATGCGCACCGGTGAGGGCAAGACCCTGACCTGCGTCCTGCCCGCCTACCTGAACGCCATCGCGGGCAAGGGCGTCCACGTCGTCACGGTCAACGACTACCTGGCCAAGCGCGACTCCGACTGGATGGGCCGCGTGCACCGCTTCCTGGGGCTCGACGTCGGTGCGATCACCGCCGACATGACCCCGGAGCAGCGCCGTGCCGCCTACGAAGCGGACATCACCTACGGCACGAACAACGAGTTCGGCTTCGACTACCTGCGCGACAACATGGCGTGGAGCCTGTCCGACTGCGTGCAGCGCGGGCACTTCTTCTCCATCGTCGACGAGGTCGACTCGATCCTCATCGACGAGGCCCGCACGCCGCTGATCATCTCCGGCCCCGCCGACCAGTCCTCGCGCTGGTACCAGGAGTTCGCGCGGCTCGCGCCGATGCTGCACAAGGACGTCCACTACGAGGTCGACGAGCGCAAGCGCACCGTCGGCGTCACCGAGGACGGCGTCACGATCATCGAGGACCAGCTCGGGATCGAGAACCTCTACGAGGCCGCGAACACCCCGCTGGTCGGCTACCTGAACAACGCGCTCAAGGCCAAGGAGCTCTACAAGCGCGACAAGGACTACATCGTCCGCGACGGCGAAGTCACCATCGTCGACGAGTTCACCGGCCGAATCCTGCACGGTCGCCGCTACAACGAGGGCATGCACCAGGCGATCGAGGCCAAGGAAGGCGTCGAGATCAAGGCCGAGAACCAGACGCTGGCCACGATCACGCTGCAGAACTACTTCCGCCTCTACGAGAAGCTGGCCGGCATGACCGGTACGGCCCAGACGGAGGCCGCGGAGTTCCAGGGCACCTACAAGCTCGGCGTCGTCAGCATCCCGACGAACGAGCCGATGGCCCGCAAGGACCAGCCCGACCTGGTCTACAAGAGCGAGGCCGCCAAGTTCGAGGCCGTCGCCGAGGACATCGAGGAGAAGCACCGCACCGGGCAGCCGGTGCTGGTCGGCACCACCAGCGTCGAGCGCTCCGAGCACCTGGCGAAGCTGCTGACGAAGAAGGGCGTGCCGCACAGCGTGCTCAACGCCAAGCACCACGAGTCGGAGGCGGGCATCGTCGCCGAGGCGGGGCGCAAGGGCGCGGTCACGGTCGCCACCAACATGGCTGGCCGCGGTACCGACATCGTGCTCGGCGGCAACGTCGACCACATCGCCGACGCCGAGCTGCGGCGCCACGGCCTCGACCCGGTGCAGCACCGCGAGCAGTACGAGGCGGAGTGGCCGGGCGTCGTCGAGAAGGTCAAGGCCCAGGTGAAGGCGGAGGCCGAAGAGGTCCGCGCCGCGGGCGGCCTGTACGTGCTGGGCACCGAGCGGCACGAGTCGCGCCGCATCGACAACCAGCTGCGCGGTCGTTCCGGCCGCCAGGGCGACCCCGGTGAGTCCCGCTTCTACCTGTCGCTCGGTGACGAGCTGATGCGCCGGTTCAACGCGGCCATGGTCGAGACGGTGATGACCCGGCTGAAGGTGCCGGACGACGTGCCGATCGAGAACGGCATGGTCACCAAGGCCATCCGCAGCGCTCAGACCCAGGTCGAGCAGCAGAACATGGAGATCCGCAAGAACGTCCTCAAGTACGACGAGGTCATGAACCAGCAGCGCACGGTGATCTACGCCGAGCGCCGCCGGGTCCTGGAGGGCGAGGACCTGCGCGAGCAGGTCCGCCACATGATCAAGGACGTGACCGCGGCCTACGTCGGCGGCGCCACCGCCGAGGGCTACGCCGAGGACTGGGACTTCGACAAGCTCTGGACGGCGCTGAAGGCGCTGTACCCGGTCCAGCTGGACTGGGAAGAGCTGGTCGAGTCCGAGGAGGACGTCAGCAAGGAGCTGCTCCAGGAAGCCGTCCTCAACGACGCCTGGGACGCCTACGACCGCCGCGAGGCCGAGGTCGACGGCAAGGTCGGCACGGGCGCCATGCGTGAGCTGGAGCGCCGGGTGGTGCTGAGCGTGCTGGACCGCAAGTGGCGCGAGCACCTCTACGAGATGGACTACCTGAAGGAAGGCATCGGACTGCGTGCCATGGCGCAGCGCGACCCGCTGGTGGAGTACCGGCGGGAAGGCTTCGACATGTTCCACGCGATGCTGGAGGCGTTGAAGGAGGAGTCGATCAGCTTCTTGTTCAACGTGCAGGTGGAGGCGGCCGAGCCGGAGCCCGCTCCGGAGCAGCCGTCGGTGCCGGTGTCGGTGAGCCGTTCCGACGGGTCCGACTTCCCGACCGACGTGCAGCCGGCCGTCGCGCGCGAACCGCGGGGCGCCGCCGCTGCGCAGCCGACCGGCGAGGCCGCGCAGCCGCGGTCCAAGCGCGCCAGGGCGGCCGGACCGGCGATGAGCCAGCTCGGCGGTGGCACGGTCGGTGGCGACGGCACGCAGAACGCGTTCGGCGGGCAGGGCTTCGGCGCTCCGCCGCAGCGTCCGCGGCTGAACTACTCCGGCCCCAGCGAGTCGGGCGAGGTGCGCACCAACACCGAGCGCGGCACCGGTGAGGACGCCAACGGCGGTACCCGGCGCGAGCGCCGTGCCGCGGCCCGGGAAGAGGCCAAGAAGAACAAGCGGAACTGACCTTCCGCCCGAAGCACCACCGCGGCGCCCCGCACTCCCCGTCGAGTGCGGGGCGCCGTCGTGTCGGGGCCCGGCTTTCAGACGGCGGCCAGGAAGGTGCACAGCCATCCCGCCTCACCCCGCTCCCAGCGCAGCACGACCGCGCGGGTCCGCTTCGGAGAGGAGATGACCGCGCAGCCCTCGACCAGGTCCGCGCCCACCGGACGCGCGTGCAGGGAGTGCAGCCGGGCCCGCGGCTCGTGCAGGACCTGCCGCAGCGCGTTCGACTTGAGCAGGGCGTGCACGGCGGGGGAGATCCGGGACTTGATCTGGCTGAGCGGCCGACGACCGAGCAGCACGTCCACCACCGGTTCGCCGAGCCTGGCCGCGAGCGCGCCGGAGCTGCGGTCGGCCGGTGCACCGGCCGGGTTGGCGAACAGGGTGCGCCGTGGAACGGCAGGCGCTCGTTCCGGGACCGTGCGTTCTCGGTCCGGGCGGACCGGAGCCGGGATGACCGCGGAAGCGTGGACCGGGACCGGGTGACCGGAAACCGCGTGCACCGGTTCTCGGCGGACCGGGTTCCCGGTGGAGCGAGCAGTGGGCGGCAGCGGTGTGGCGGGGGCGGGCATGGCACCTCCAGGGCGGTTCGCGGCGACCGGAGTCGGCCGGTCTCGTGGGGTAGAGGGCCGAGACCCCGGATCACGGTCGTCTCCCGGCGAGATCGCCCCGAAGGTGTGAGCCGAGGCCCGAGCCGGCGCAACCCGGCGTTCATCCGCCGTGACCTGCGATTTCCCCTTAAGAGGGGGGTGGTGTTCAGGGCCCTGTGGGCGTCCTGTAGATTTCTTTCTGCCAGCACGGAACGGGCCGAAAACGAATCGGGCCGGGTGCGGCGGGGTCGCGAAACGGGCTTCCAGGTGACTGGTAGAGTGAGTGACCTGATGGATCAACTCTAAACGGCAGGCCGGTGGCGGATGTTTCGCCTGTGGGTGTGGCGGGATGCGGGAACGCGGAACTGACCCCCCTGAAACGGCCGGAAATCGGGCCTGCTAGAGTTTGAAACATCGCAAGAACGAAAGACGAAATAACGACTCCCCGGAGTTCGCGACCCTGAATGCAGGGGTTGTGGGTGATGGTGTGGGTGTGTTCTTTGAGAACTCAACAGCGTGCCGATGATGGTGAGTGGTAAACTCATCTTGATGAATTATATGCCTCGGTTTTCTTTGGATGGCCGGGGTGCCTCGTTTTTTTCGGGGCAGGATTTTCTCTGAGACATTGTTGGAGAGTTTGATCCTGGCTCAGGACGAACGCTGGCGGCGTGCTTAACACATGCAAGTCGAACGCTGAAGCCCTTTCGGGGGTGGATGAGTGGCGAACGGGTGAGTAACACGTGGGTAATCTGCCCTGCACTCTGGGATAAGCCTTGGAAACGGGGTCTAATACCGGATAGGACACGTGGCCGCATGGTCTGCGTGTGGAAAGTTCCGGCGGTGCAGGTTGAGCCCGCGGCCTATCAGCTTGTTGGTGGGGTGATGGCCTACCAAGGCGACGACGGGTAGCCGGCCTGAGAGGGTGACCGGCCACACTGGGACTGAGACACGGCCCAGACTCCTACGGGAGGCAGCAGTGGGGAATCTTGCGCAATGGGCGAAAGCCTGACGCAGCAACGCCGCGTGGGGGATGACGGCCTTCGGGTTGTAAACCTCTTTCGACATCGACGAAGCCTTCGGGTGACGGTAGGTGTAGAAGAAGCACCGGCTAACTACGTGCCAGCAGCCGCGGTAATACGTAGGGTGCGAGCGTTGTCCGGAATTATTGGGCGTAAAGAGCTCGTAGGCGGTTTGTCGCGTCGGCCGTGAAAACCTGCCGCTTAACGGTGGGCGTGCGGTCGATACGGGCAGACTTGAGTTCGGTAGGGGAGACTGGAATTCCTGGTGTAGCGGTGAAATGCGCAGATATCAGGAGGAACACCGGTGGCGAAGGCGGGTCTCTGGGCCGATACTGACGCTGAGGAGCGAAAGCGTGGGGAGCGAACAGGATTAGATACCCTGGTAGTCCACGCCGTAAACGGTGGGCGCTAGGTGTGGGGACTGTTTCCACGGTTCCTGTGCCGTAGCTAACGCATTAAGCGCCCCGCCTGGGGAGTACGGCCGCAAGGCTAAAACTCAAAGGAATTGACGGGGGCCCGCACAAGCGGCGGAGCATGTGGATTAATTCGATGCAACGCGAAGAACCTTACCTGGGTTTGACATGCACAGGATCGCCCCTGAGAGGGGGTTTCCCTTGTGGCCTGTGTGCAGGTGGTGCATGGCTGTCGTCAGCTCGTGTCGTGAGATGTTGGGTTAAGTCCCGCAACGAGCGCAACCCTTGTCCTGTGTTGCCAGCACGTGATGGTGGGGACTCGCAGGAGACTGCCGGGGTCAACTCGGAGGAAGGTGGGGATGACGTCAAGTCATCATGCCCCTTATGCCCAGGGCTTCACACATGCTACAATGGCTGGTACAGAGGGTGGCGATACCGTGAGGTGGAGCGAATCCTTAAAGCCGGTCTCAGTTCGGATCGGGGTCTGCAACTCGACCCCGTGAAGTCGGAGTCGCTAGTAATCGCAGATCAGCAGTGCTGCGGTGAATACGTTCCCGGGCCTTGTACACACCGCCCGTCACGTCATGAAAGTCGGTAACACCCGAAGCCCATGGCCCAACCGGTTCGCCCGGGGGGAGTGGTCGAAGGTGGGACTGGCGATTGGGACGAAGTCGTAACAAGGTAGCCGTACCGGAAGGTGCGGCTGGATCACCTCCTTTCTAAGGAGCAATACACATCCGCGGACACTGGTTTCGACTGGTGTTGGTGGGGTGTCCAGGGTTGAGAAGACATGTGTTCTTCTGTTCTGGGTGCTCGAGGATTTAGTGGAAATGCCGCTCGGAGTTTTCGTTGTCGTGCACGCTGTTGGGTGTCTGAGGGGACACACTGGTGACTGCGGCCCTTATTGTGGGTTGTGGTTGGTGTCTTTTCGGTTGTTGTTTGAGAACTGTATAGTGGATGCGAGCATCTTTGTGGCCAAGTTATGTAGGGCACATGGTGGATGCCTTGGTACCAGGGGCCGATGAAGGACGTGGGAGGCTGCGAAATGCCTCGGGGAGCTGTCAACCGAGCTGTGATCCGAGGATGTCCGAATGGGGAAACCCGGCCCGAGTGATGTCGGGTCACCTGCACCTGAATGTATAGGGTGTTGGGAGGGAACGCGGGGAAGTGAAACATCTCAGTACCCGTAGGAAGAGAAAACACTGGTGATTCCGTGAGTAGTGGCGAGCGAAAGCGGAGGAGGCTAAACCGGGCGCGTGGGATACCTGGCAGGGGTTGCGTGTCTGGGGTTGTGGGGCTTGTCTGGAGGCGGCTGTCACCGTTTCAGCGTGGTTGTGTGTGTTAGTTGAACAGGTTGGGATGCCTGGCCGGAGTGGGTGAGAGTCCCGTAGGCGAAAGCACATGCGATACGTGTGGATTTGTTCCCGAGTAGCAGCGTTTCCGTGGAGGGCGCTGTGAATCTGGCGGGACCACTCGCTAAGCCTAAATACTTCCTGGTGACCGATAGTGGATAGTACCGTGAGGGAATGGTGAAAAGTACCCCGGGAGGGGAGTGAAATAGTTCCTGAAACCATGTGCCTGCAATCCGTCAGAGCATGATCTTTGGGTTGTGTGATGGCGTGCCTTTTGAAGAATGAGCCTGCGAGTTGCTGCTGCGTGGCGAGGTTAACCTGTTGTGGGGTAGCCGGAGCGAAAGCGAGTCTGAAGAGGGCGTGGAGTCGCGTGGTGCAGACCCGAAGCGGAGTGATCTACCCATGGCCAGGGTGAAGCGCGGGTAAGACCGTGTGGAGGCCCGAACCCACCAGGGTTGAAAACCTGGGGGATGAGTTGTGGGTAGGGGTGAAAGGCCAATCAAACTTCGTGATAGCTGGTTCTCCCCGAAATGCATTTAGGTGCAGCGTCGTGTGTTTCCTGGGTGGGGTAGAGCACTGGTTGGTTGATGGGCCTTATGGGTTACTGACGTCAGCTAAACTCCGAATACGCCTGGGTAGAGCGCGGCAGTGAGACGGTGGGGGAGAAGCTTCATCGTCGAGAGGGAAACAGCCCAGAACACCGGCTAAGGCCCCTAAGTGTGTGCTCAGTGGGAAAGGATGTGGGATTGCCCAGACAACCAGGAGGTTGGCTTAGAAGCAGCCATCCTTGAAAGAGTGCGTAATAGCTCACTGGTCAAGTGGTCCTGCGCCGACAATGTAGCGGGGCTGAAGTGCACCGCCGAAGCCGTGTCAATGAGTCCTTGTGGCTTGTTGGGTAGGGGAGCGTCCTGCATGCGGTGAAGCGTCCGGGTAACCGTGGCGTGGAGTGTGTGGGAGTGAGAATGCAGGCATGAGTAGCGAGAGCAGAGTGAGAATCTCTGCCGCCGATTGACTAAGGGTTCCTGGGGCAGGTTCGTCCGCCCAGGGTGAGTCGGGGCCTAAGGCGAGGCCGACAGGCGTAGTCGATGGAGAACGGGTTGATATTCCCGTACCCGTGTGCACGCGCCCATGGCGAAACGGTTGAGACTAACCATCCGCGAGCATGGTGGCTCTTCGGAGTTGTTGTGTGAGTGCATGGGACCTGATTCTGCGGTAGTCAAGTGATGGGGTGACGTAGTGGGGTAGCTGTGCCAGTGAGTGGTAGTACTGGTGTAAGCCTGTAGCCTGCCGTCTAGGTAAATCCGGGCGGTGTGAAGGGTGAGGGGTGATGCGTAGCCGTTGTGGTGAAGTCAGTGATCCCGTGCTACCGAGAAAAGCCTCTAGCGATGTGTGTGCATGGCCCGTACCCGAAACCGACACAGGTGGTCAGGTAGAGTATACCGAGGCGGTCGGGTGAACTGTGGTCAAGGAATTCGGCAAATTGCCCCCGTAACTTCGGGAGAAGGGGGGCCATTGCTGGTGAACACCCGTGCGGTGGGAGCTGGTGGTGGCCGCAGAGGCCAGGGAGAAGCGACTGTTTACTAAAAACACAGGTCCGTGCGAAGTCGTAAGACGAGGTATACGGACTGACGCCTGCCCGGTGCTGGAACGTTAAGAGGACCTGTTAGCATGCCTTTGGGTGTGTGAAGCGGAGAATTTAAGCGCCAGTAAACGGCGGTGGTAACTATAACCATCCTAAGGTAGCGAAATTCCTTGTCGGGTAAGTTCCGACCTGCACGAATGGCGTAACGACTTCTCCGCTGTCTCGACCACAGGCCCGGTGAAATTGCAGTACGAGTAAAGATGCTCGTTTCGCGCGGCAGGACGGAAAGACCCCGGGACCTTTACTATAGCTTGGTATTGGTGTTCGGTGCGGCTTGTGTAGGATAGGTGGGAGACTGTGAAGCGTTCACGCTAGTGGGTGTGGAGTCGTTGTTGAAATACCACTCTGGTCGTTCTGAGCATCTGAACCTCGGACCCTGATCGGGTTCAGGGACAGTGCCTGGTGGGTAGTTTAACTGGGGCGGTTGCCTCCTAAAGGGTAACGGAGGCGCCCAAAGGTTCCCTCAGCCTGGTTGGTCATCAGGTGTTGAGTGTAAGTGTATAAGGGAGCTTGACTGTGAGACTGACAGGTCGAGCAGGTGCGAAAGCAGGGACTAGTGATCCGGCACTGGCTGGTGGAAGCGGTGTCGCTCAACGGATAAAAGGTACCCCGGGGATAACAGGCTGATCTTGCCCAAGAGTCCATATCGACGGCATGGTTTGGCACCTCGATGTCGGCTCGTCGCATCCTGGGGCTGGAGTTGGTCCCAAGGGTTGGGCTGTTCGCCCATTAAAGCGGCACGCGAGCTGGGTTTAGAACGTCGTGAGACAGTTCGGTCCCTATCCGCCGCGCGCGTAGGAGATGTGAGGAAGGCTGTCCCTAGTACGAGAGGACCGGGACGGACGGACCTCTGGTGTGCCAGTTGTTCCGCCAGGAGCAGGGCTGGTTGGCTACGTTCGGGAGGGATAACCGCTGAAAGCATCTAAGCGGGAAGCCTGTTCCAAGATGACGTCTCCCACCCCTTTTGTGGGTTAAGGCCTCCTAGAGATGATGGGGTTGATAGGCTCGGCATGGAAGCACAGTAATGTGTGGAGTGGACGGGTACTAATAGGCCGAGGACTTGTTCACGAAGATTGCTACGCATCCACTATACGGTGTCTGAGGCAGCAACCGGTTGGTTGTTGAATTGGATAGAGGTTTCACATGGCGCCCCTTGGTGGGGTGTTGGTGTGGTTGGATTTGTCGGTGGTTTTAGCGGAGCGGGGAACGCCCGGTCCCATTCCGAACCCGGAAGCTAAGCCCTCCAGCGCCGATGGTACTGCACTCGATAGGGTGTGGGAGAGTAGGACACCGCCGACAATACTCATGAGGGGACACGCCCCGGAACTTGGTGCGGGGGCGTGTTCTGTTTTCCAGGACCGTCAAGGGGCTGGGGTGAAGACGATGATGGGGGCCTGGTCCCCAGGGAGTGGCTTGAAGGCCACTACTTGGGGACCGGCCCCCCTTTTTTTGTGTTCCTTGGCAGGACCTCGGCACCGGGTCCAGCGGGTGGGGCGTTGGGGTGCGGGTGGTGGGGCCTGGTCTTCGACGATGGCATGACGCCACCCTCTGGCTACCGGCCCCTTTGTCCCGCTTGCAGGCCGCAACGCCTCCCGTTCGCATCTTCGACGACGTCCCTCCCAGGCGAACGGCCGAACGTGCGCTGAACCTCGCCCCGCCGGCGAAGTCGCCCCCGCGCGCCAGCGGACATTCCCACGCACCGACGAAGCGGCCGGCTCGAACGACGCGCCTCCAGGCCGCATTCACTGCTAATAGCCGCACTTGAACAACGAGCAGGAAAAAGCCCCGGTGCCGTGCCGCAGCACCGGGGCTTCACCAGGACGAAGCGGAGAACCGCAGCTCAGCCCCCGCGCCGCCGCAGCAGCTCGAAGCAGAGCACCGCGGCCGCGCTGGCCACGTTCAACGATTCGACACCACCCCGCATCGGGATGGCGAGCCGCTGCGCGATGCGGGTACCGACCTCTTCGGAGAGCCCCGCCGTTTCGCTGCCGAGCACGAACGCGGCCCGAGAACCGAAGTCGGCTTCGAAGATGCTCTCCGCCCCGGTGGCCTCCAGCGCGTACAGCGGATAGCCGGCGTCGGTGAGCATCTCGGCGGCATCCCCGGCGGTGGTGCAGCGCAGCACCGGCGCGTGGAAGGCGACGCCGGCGGAGGCCTTGATGACGAGCGGGTCCAGCCCGGCGACACCGCGGTGCGGAACGATGATGCCGTCGATGCCCGCGGCCGTGGCGGTCCGCAGGATCATGCCGACGTTCGCGGGCGTGGTGAGCCCGTCCAGCAGCAGGACCTGCCGCGGGGCGGTGGCCGGGTCGTCGAGGGCGTCGACCAGCGGGCGCATCTTCCGCGCCACCACGTCGGCGAGCACGCCCTGGTCGTGCCGCCCGTTGCCGGCGAGGACCTTCACCCGGTGCGCGCTGGCGCGCTGCACCTTCACCGCGCGGTCGGCGGCGGCTTCCTTGATCTCGTTGATCGCGGGGCCGCCGATGCCCTCGGCGATGATCACCTTGTCGACGCGCAGGTCCAGGTCGGACAGCGCCTCCAGGACCGGTTTCCGGCCGTAGACGGTGACGAACCGATCTTTGGGTGAGGTAGTGCTGGTCACGCGGTCCAGTGTCACACGAGGCGACGCGACCGCTCTGAGCAGGCCGATGGTGTGCCAGTATCGCGGGCATGCCCGATCGCCTCTCCGCACTCGACGCCTCGTTCCTGTACCTGGAGGACCACACGACGCCGATGCACGTGGGTGGGGTGGCGGTGTTCCGCAGGCCGCGCAGCGGGTTCGAGTACGACCACGTGCTCTCGATGATCGATCGCAGGCTGGCGATGGTGCCGCGGTACCGGCAGAAGGTGCGGCAGTTGCCGGGGAAGCTGGCGCGCCCGGTGTGGGTGGACGACCAGGACTTCGACATCACCTACCACGTGCGCCGGTCCGCGTTGCCGAAACCGGGCAAGGACGAGCAGCTGCACGAGCTGGTGGCCCGGTTGATGTCCCGCAAGCTGGACCCGGAGCGCCCGTTGTGGGAGTTGTACCTGGTGGAGGGCTTGTCCCGAAGCCGGGTCGCGGTGATCACCAAGACGCACCAGGCGATGGTGGACGGGATCGGCGCGCTCGACATCGGGCAGGTGATCTTCGATCGGTCGACGTCCCCGGAGCGGCAGGAGGTCGAGGACCTGTGGATGCCGCGGCCGGAGCCGAGCCCCGCGCAGCTGGTGCTGGAGGCGGTGACGGAGGCGGTGCAGCGTCCGGGCGAGGTGGTGGAGAACGCCCGCTCGGCGGTCGGGGACGTGGCGGCGACGGTGCGGAAGGTGACCGGGGCGCTCGGCGGTCTCGCCTCGGCGGTGCGGGCCGCGGCGGTGCCCACCCCGGGCGGGCCGCTGAACGGGCCGACGTCGACGCAACGCCGCTTCGCGGTGGCCAGGGCGAAGCTGGACGACTTCCGCGCGGTCCGGCAGTCGCACGGTGGCACGGTGAACGACGTGGTGCTGGCGGTGGTGGCGGGGGCGCTGCGGAACTGGCTGCTGTCCCGGGGCGAGGTCGTGTCGGGTTCGACGACGCTGCGCGCGATGGTGCCGGTGTCGGTGCGCGGTGCGGATTCCGGTGGCGCCGACGAGGTTTCCAAGGCGGACGGCAACCGGGTGGCGGCCTACCTGGTGGACTTGCCGGTGGGGGAGCCGAGCCCGGTGCTGCGGCTGCACCACATCAGCCACGCGTTGCGGGCGCACGCCGAATCGGGCCGCTCGGTGGCGGCGGAGGCCTTGGTGGGCGTGTCCGGTTTCGCCCCGCCGACGCTGCACGCGTTGGGGGCGCGGGTGGCCAACGGCTTCTCGGACCGGTTGTTCAACGTGCTGGTGACGAACGTGCCGGGCCCGCAGGTACCGCTGTACGCGGCGGGCGCGAAGATGACGGAGATGTTCCCGGTGGTGCCGCTGGCGAAGAACCAGTCGCTGGCGATCGGGGTGACCTCCTACGACGGAGGGGTGTACTTCGGCCTGAACGGGGACCGGGACGCCATGTCCGATGTGGACGTGCTCGCGGCCATGATCGGGGAGTCAGTGGAAGAGATGATCGGGACGGTCGACGGATGAGGGTTTACCTGCCCGCCACGGTGCGCATGACGCGCGGCCTGGTGGAGGACCAGCAGATCCAGCCGCTCAGCGGCACCGGTTTCGCGTTGACGCCCGCGCTGCGGGAGTCGTACGCGGCGGGGGACACCGAGGAGCTGGAGTACGCCGCGATGCGCGAGGCCGCGCGGGCCTCGTTGCGGCTGATCGCGAGCGAGCTCGCGGAGGACGAGAAGGCGGACCTGCGCCGGGTGGTGATCTCCGCCGACGTCGAGGACGTGGCGCTGCGCCCGGACCTGGACCACGCGGTGGTGCGGCTGTCCGGGCCGGTGCCGTGGAAGAAGGTCGCGGCCGTGCACGTGGACTCGCCGGACGCGGAGGACGCGGTGCGCGCCGCCGCCGGCGTGATCGACTCGGCGGACCTGGGGGACCCGGACGCGGAGTTCGTGCTGGGCGAGGCCGAGGACCACGAGCTGTCCTGGTACGCGCCGCAGGAGGTTCCGTTCCTGCTGGAACTGATGTGACCCGGGCGGCCGGGGCGCGCGTGGCGCCCCGCCCGGTCGCGGTTCACGGGCCTTGCGGCAGACCCGGCATCTCGAACTCCCGGATCTGGGAGGCGTCCGGCTTCGCGACGCTGACCGGCTTCCCCCAGTCGGAGTAGGTGAGGGTGGTGGTCGATTCGCCGACCTGCTGGCCCGCGATGTTCATCGGGGGAGTGACCTGCTCGACCTTGAGCGGGCGGCCTTCCTCGTCGGCCCACACGGTCTGCTTGAGCTCGGTGACACCGGCCTTCAGCATCATCTCGTAGCTCTGCTTGAGGATGCCCTCGGCGGAGCCGACGACGTCGTTGATGTTGGTGACGACCTCGTACTTGGTGGCCTGCGTCCCGTCGACGGTGTCGGAGCCCGCCGCGGTGAACTGGGAGCCTTCCGGCAGCAGCTTGCGGAAGTCGGCGGCCTCGGACAGCGCGGTGGACTGCGCGCCGCCGACGGCGGCCGCGGGGCTGTTCTGGGCGATGTGCACCCACGGCTTGCCCGGGTCCCCGCCCATCGAGTTCAGCTGCGGGTTGTTCATGTACGTCTCGCCGTCGATGACGATGATCTCACCGGTGGTGCCGGTGCAGCTCATCGCGGACTTGGCGGCGTCGACGTCGCAGTCGCTCTGGAGTCCACCGGCGCTGCCGAGCGTGGCGTTCAGCTTCAGCTTGTACGACTTGCTGTCGTCCATGACCTGGGAGGCGCCGGAGACCAGCGAGGCGAGGTCGCTGTAAGCCCCGCCCTGCTGGGCCCCGGAGTCGCTGGAACCGGTCTCCCCGGCACCACCCGGGTTCTGACCGAGGGCACATCCCCCCAAGGTCGCGGTCAACGCGACGGTGCACACTGCGATGCTCGTGCGGCGCACGGAACTTCCTTCCCCTGATCAATATCGGCGAGAGGAAGCTAGCAGCGCGGTTCGACCGTTGTGGGCTGTTCGCGGAAGTTCGTCAACGCGGCGGTTGCGCTCCGGGCAGCGGGCCGTCCGGGAAGGCCCCGACCTGGTCGGCGGGTGGCGGCGCGATGTCGACGGGCGCGCCCCAGTCGCGGTAGGTGGAGGTCAGCGATACCTGCCCGGCTTGCGCGACCTGCTCGGTGGCGGCGAACCGCGCGGGGAGGCCGCGGTCGTCGAGCCACAGCTCGTAGCCGATCTCGGTGCGCCCCGCGTCGGCGGCCTTGCGCAGCCGGGTCCGCTGCTGCTCGTCGGGCGCGGATGCGGCGCCCTGCGCGGTGAGCACCCGGATGCTGTACCGGGTGGTGGGGGTGCCGTCGACCTGTTCCGGCGCGCTCGACTGGATCCTGGTGGCGCCGGCGACCCCGGCGAACGTGGCGCGCGGATCGGCGGCGTCCTGCACCTGGCGGAGGGCGGGGGAGAGCAGCTTCGCGGCGAAGTCGGTGCCGTCGGCGGCGAGCCGCAGCCACGGCTTGCCCGGTTCCGGCTGCAGCAGCGGCGACTTCAGATAGCCGACGCCGTCGACCACGGCGAGTTCCACCGGTTGCGGTGGCTGGGCGGCGGCCGGCTTGGTGGTGCCGTGCAGGGCCACGTCGGCGCGGTCGGCGGTGTAGCGCACCGCGCCATCGCCGGCGAGTTCGCCGACGAAGCCGAGGTCGCCGCGCACGCTGCTGCGCACGCTGCCCTCCTCGTCGATGCGGTGCAGCACGTCGGCGAGCAGCGGTTCGGCGGACGGGCGCGGGTCGGGTCGCGCGGCGGCGGGCTTGGAGGGCTGCGGTGCGGGCGCGGGGGCGCAGCTCACCGCGGCGAGGGCGCCGAGCAGAACGGCGGTCAGCGGGGTGGCGTGGCGGACTCGGGGCATGGTCGAGCTCCTCGTCGGGGGACGACGTCCGCGTCCGACGCTAGCAACGCCGTGCGGCGAGCACAGGTGCCGTTCGAGTCGTCGAGGTTTCCGCGGCGTTGCGGCTTTCCCCGGGATTCCCGTTCGGCCGCAAGGATTTCCGCCGTGCGGACGCGGCCCGTCCGGGAAGACCGCTTCCACCCGGCCGGGTGCCGGTCAGGCTTCGTCGCGTCCCGCGCGGGACCGCAGCAGCCGCCGCAGCGAGCTGAGCTGCTCGGTGCGGCCCGCACCCGCTTCGGCGGCGTAGGTGTCGAGGTGGCATTCCGGGTCCGCACCGCCGCCGAGGTGCCCGCAGTTCGACGGGCATTCCTCGGCGGCCTCGGCGAACCCGGTGAAGGCGCTGATCAGGTCGCCGGCAGTGACGTGCGCCAGGCCGAACGAGCGGATGCCCGGGGTGTCGACGACCCAGCCGCCCGCGGGCAGCGGGAGCGCTACCGCCGAGGTCGAGGTGTGCCTGCCCTTGCCGACGCCGCTGACCTCGCCGGTGGCGCGTTCGGCGTGCGGCACCAGCGTGTTCACCAGCGTCGACTTGCCGACGCCGGAGTGCCCGACCAGGGCGCACACCCGGCCGTCGAGCTGCTCGGACAGGTCCTCGTGCAGCTCGTGCATGTTGGTGACGACGATCGGCAGCGGCAGCGCCGAATAGGTCGCCAGCACCTCGTCCGGGGTGGCCAGGTCGGACTTGGTGAGGCACAGCACCGGGGTCAGCCCGCCCGCGTAGGCGGCGACGAGGCAGCGGTCGATCAGCCCGGTGCGCGGCGGCGGGTCGGCGAGCGAGGCGACGATGATGAGCCGCTGCGCGTTCGCGACCACGATCCGCTCGTACGGGTCGGTGTCGTCGGCGGTGCGGCGCAGCACGCTGCTGCGGTCGGCGACCCGCACGATCCGGGCGAGCGTGTCGGCGCGACCGGACGTGTCGCCGACGAGGTCCACCTGGTCGCCGACGACGACCGGGGTGCGGCCCAGTTCGCGGGCGCGCATCGAGGTGACCAGGCGGTCCGGGTCCCCGTCGAGCGCGCAGGTCCACCGGCCCCGGTCCACGGCCACGACCATGGCCGTGGCGGCGTCGGCGTGCTCCGGGCGCCGCTTGCTGCGCGGTCGGGTGCCGCGCCCGGGACGCACCCGCACATCGGATTCGTCCAGGTCTCGCCAGCCGCGGCGGCCCATCAGGCCACCGGCTCCAGCATCGCCGTCCACATCCCGGGGAAGTCGGGGATGGTCTTGCGGGTGGTCGCGACGTCCTCCACTGCGACGCCGGGGACCCGCAGGCCGAGGATGGCGCCCGCGGTGGCCATCCGGTGGTCGGCGTAGGTGTGCCAGGTGCCGCCGCGCAGCGGCCGGGGCCGGATCAGCAGTCCGTCGGCGGTCTGCTCGACGTCCCCGCCGAGGCCGGTGATCTCCCGTTCCAGCGCGGCGAGCCGGTCGGTCTCGTGCCCGCGCAGGTGCGCGATGCCGTGCAGCCGCGAGGGCCCCTCGGCGAGCGCGGCGAGCGCGGCGACGGTCGGGGCGAGCTCGCCGACCTCGTGCAGGTCGACGTCGACCGGCAGCAGCCGTTCCGGGCCGGTGGCGGTGAGCCCGCCGGCGTGCAGCGCGACCTCGGCGCCCATCGCGGTGAGGATGTCCCGGAACGCGTCGCCCGCCTGCGTCGTGGCCGACGGCCAGCCCGGCACGGTGACCTCCCCGGCGGTGGCGGCCGCGGCCGCCAGGAACGGGGTCGCATTGGACAGGTCCGGTTCGACGTCGAGGTCCAGCGCCCGGATCGGCCCGGGGGAGACCTGCCAGGTGTTCGGCCGCTGGTCGTCCCCCCCCACGCCCGCCTCCCGCAGCATCGCGACGGTCATGTCGATGTGCGGCAGCGACGGCACCGGCGGCCCGTCGTGCACCACGGTCACGCCCTGCTCGAACCGCGGGGCGGACAGCAGCAGCCCGGAGACGAACTGGGAGGACGCGGAGGCGTCGATGGTGACCTGCCCGCCGGGCAGCGACCCGGTGCCGCGCAGTTCGAACGGCAGCGAGTCGCCGGTGATGTCGGCGCCGAGCTCGCGCAGCGCGTCGAGCACCGTGTCCAGCGGCCGCTTCCGCGCGTGCGGGTCGCCGTCGAAGGACACCGGTCCTTCGGCGAGCGCGGCCAGCGGCGGCAGGAAGCGCATCACGGTCCCGGCGAGGCCGCAGTCGACGCTCGCGGGCGCGCGCAGCTCGCCCGGTTCGACCAGCCAGGCGCCGTCGGCGCCGTCCCGCACCGCGGTGCCGAGGGAGCGCAGCGCCGCCGCCATCAGCTCGGTGTCCCTGCTGCGCAGCGGCTCGCGCAGCGTGGACGGCCCGTCGGCGAGCGCGGCGAGCACCAATGCGCGGTTGGTGATCGACTTGGAGCCGGGGACGGGGACCGTCGCGCGGACCGGGCCTGCGGCGACCGGGGCGGGCCAGAGCTGCGTCATGCCCCCATGATCCCGCATTCGTCCCTGCTCAACCGGCCGGGGCCGGGCCGGAGGAGTTCGACGTCGTCGGTGGGTGCTGCGACGATGGGCTCGGGGGCGGCGCGATTCCGCCCCTGGCGGCGACGGCGGAGGTGACCAGGAGATGTGCGGCAGGTACGCCTCCACGAAGGATCCGGCGGCGCTGGCCGCGGAGTTCGCCGCCGACGACCGGACCGGCGGTGGTGCCGGGGGAGCCGACTACAACGTGGCCCCCACCAAGCAGGTGCCCGCCGTGGTGGCGCGGCACCGCGACGGCGGACCGGCGCGCAGGTTGCGGACGATGCGCTGGGGCCTGGTGCCGAAGTGGGCGAAGGACCCGAAGATCGGCAACCGCATGATCAACGCGAAGGCGGAGACGGTCGTGTCGAAGCCCGCGTTCCGCGCCGCGGCGAAGTACCGCCGGTGCCTGCTGCCCGCCGACGGCTGGTACGAGTGGAAGCGCGACGGCGACCGCAAGCAGCCCTACTTCATGACCTCGCCGGACGGGGCGAGCCTGGCGCTGGCCGGGCTGTGGGAGACCTGGCACGACCCGGCCGCGGCGGAGGACGCACCGCCGCTGGTGACCTGTTCGGTGCTGACCACCGCGGCCGTCGGGGCGCTCGCCGAGGTGCACGACCGGATGCCGCTGGTGTTGCCCGCGGACCGGTGGGAGGACTGGCTCGACCCCGAGCGCCACGACGCGTCCGGCCTGCTCGAACCCTCGCCGGACCTGGTGGCCGCGCTGGAGCTGCGGCCGGTGTCCTCGGCGGTGAACGACGTGCGGCACAACGGCGCCGAGCTCATCGCCCCGCAGGACGACCCGGACCCGGCGGTAGCGTTGGATCATGCTCGGGACGCGGGGTGAGTGCTGATGTGCGGTCGCTACGCGGTGCGGCGCGACCCGGCGGCGCTGGCCGCCGAGTTCGACGCGGTGGACCGCTCGGAGGGGCTGCTCGGCCCGGACTACAACGTGACGCCGACCAAGACGGTGCCGATCGTGGTGCGCCGCGGCACCGAGCGCAGCGTGCGGCCGGTGCGCTGGGGGCTCGTGCCGACCTGGGCGAAGGACGCCACCAGCGGACCGCCGATGATCAACGCGCGGGCTGAGACGATCACCACCAAGCCCGCGTACGCCGAGTCCGCGGCCCGCCGCCGCTGCCTGATGCCCGCGACCGGCTGGTACGAGTGGCGGCCCGGCGACAAGCGCAGGCAGCCGTACCTGTGCGCGCACCGCGGCGGGGCCAGCCTCGCGATGGCCGCCGTGTTCTCCGCGTGGTGGTCGCCGGAGAACACCTCCGCACCCTTGGTGACCTGCGCCGTCGTCACCACCGACGCGGTCGGCGAGCTCGCGGGCGTGCACCACCGGATGCCGCTGGTGCTGCCCGCGGACAAGTGGGCCGACTGGCTCGACCCGGAGCGCGACGATCCGCGCCCGCTGCTCGACCCGGATCCGCGGTTGCTCGCGGAGCTGGACCTGACCACGGTGTCCACCGAGGTGAACAACATGCGCAACAACCACCCGGGCCTGCTGGACCCGGCGGAGCCGGTGCCCGCACCCGCCGAGCAGGGGGCGCTGTTCGAATGACCCGCGTGCAGATCGACACCCCGCACGGCCCGGCCGCGGCCGAGCTGCACTGCGCCGAGGAGGGCCGGGCGGCGCTGCTGCTCGGGCACGGTGCGGGCGGCGGCATCGCGGCGCCCGACCTGGTGGCCGCGACTCGCGCCGCCACCGGCGCCGGCGTGCACGTGGCGCTGGTCGAACAGCCCTACCGCGTCGCGGGCCGGAAGGCACCCGCGCCCGCCAAGCAGCTCGACGCCGCGTGGCTGGCCGTCGCCGAAGACCTCGGCGAGCGCTGGTTCGCGGACCTGCCGCTGCTGTTCGGCGGTCGTTCCTCCGGGGCGCGGGTGGCGTGCCGCACCGCCGAGGCGGGTACCGCGTCCGCGGTGCTGTGCCTGGCGTTCCCGCTGCACCCGCCGGGCAAGCCGGAGAAGTCGCGGCTCGGCGAGCTCGACGCCGTCGACCCCCCGGTGCTGGTGGTGCAGGGGGAACGGGACGCGTTCGGCAGGCCCGAACCGGCGCACCGGCGCGAAGTGGTGCTCGTCGCCGGGGACCACTCGTTGAAGGCCGACGTCGACGCCGTGTTCCGCGGGGTCGAGGAGTGGCTCACCCGGGTCCTGCGGCCGCTCGACTGATCAGGCCCCGGCGATGTCGGCGACCTGCGCGTCCAGCAACCGGACCAGGTCGGCGGCGGCGAGCTCGATCTCCAGGCCGCGGCGGCCCGCGCTGCAGAAGATCGTGTCGAACGCCTCGGCCGAGGAGTCGACGACCACCGGCAGCCGCTTCTTCTGCCCCAGCGGCGAGATGCCGCCCGCCACGTAACCGGTGGCGCGCTCGGCGGCTGCCATGTCGGCGAGCTTCGCCTTCTTGCCGCCGCGCGCCGCGGCCAGCGCCTTGAGGTCGAGCTGCCCGGTCACCGGCACCACCCCCACCACCAGCGCCCCGTCGACCTCGGCGACCAGCGTCTTGAACACCCGCTCCGGCGGTTGTCCCAGCGCATCGGCCGCTTCCTCGCCGAAGGACTCCGCCCGCGGGTCGTGCTCGTACGCGTGCACCCGGTGCGCGACCCGCTGCCGGTCCAGCAGCGCGGTCGCCGGTGTTCCCCTGCCTGCCATGCCCTGACCCTAGGAGCAGGAATACCCACCGGCCGCACCGCGTTGGACCGGCCGTGACGGAGTTGACGAACACGTGCTTACTCGAACGGCAGCGGGACCTGCCCGAGCGCTCTGATGCAGGTGAGCGGGGCATCGGGCGGGTATCCTCGAAGTGGGTCCATGCGCAGGACGGCATGGGTTCGTCGCCAGCAGCCACCTCTTCCTGGCGGCGGGAAAGGATCCCGGTGGTCAACACCCCGGAGCAACCCGGCACGGCGGGGACCGCCGGCGGCGATGCCGCGGCGGCCGAGCCGGAGCAGGTCGAGGAGACCGACCAGCAGCGCGTGGCCCGCTTCGAGCGGGACGCGATGCCGCTGCTCGACCAGCTCTACGGCGCGGCGCTGCGGATGACGCGCAACGCGCCGGACGCCGAGGACCTCGTGCAGGAGACGTACTTGAAGGCCTACTCGGCGTTCAAGTCGTTCAAGCAGGGCACGAACCTGAAGGCGTGGCTGTACCGCATCCTCACCAACACCTACATCAACGGCTACCGCAAGCGGCAGCGGCAGCCGCAGCAGCAGCCGACCGACGAGATCGCCGACTGGCAGCTCGCCCAGGCCGAGAACCACACCTCCACCGGGCTGCGCTCGGCCGAGGTGGAGGCGCTGGACCGGCTGCCGGACTCCGACGTGAAGAACGCGCTGCAGCAGTTGGCGGAGGAGTTCCGCATGGTCGTCTACTTGGCCGATGTGGAAGGCTTCGCCTACAAGGAGATCGCCGAGATCATGGGGACGCCCATCGGCACGGTGATGTCGCGGCTGCACCGCGGCCGCAGGCAGCTGCGCGACATGCTCACCGACGTGGCGCGCGACCGTGGTTTCCTCAGGGAGAAAAAGCAGGAGGTGAGCACCTCGTGACGTGCGAACATGACGAGGCGTCCTGCGAGGACGTGCTCGCCGAGGTGTGGCTGTTCCTGGACAACGAGTGCAACCAGGACCGGCGCGAGGCGCTGCAGGAGCATCTCGACGAGTGCGGGAGCTGCCTGGAGCACTACGGCTTGGAGGAGCACCTCAAGGAGCTGCTGCACCGCAAGTGCGGCGGCGAGCACGCCCCTTCGGACCTGCGGGAACGGTTGCGCAGCTCGATCCGCGAGACGGTGCTTCGGCAGGCGGACGTGACGGTCGAGCGCGGGCCGGACGGCACCTCGGTCGAGGTGCGGGCCAAGAAGCGGACCTCTTCGGCCGACTAGTACCGGCCGCGCCGCGAGACGAAGAAGAGCCCCGGACCACATCGGTCCGGGGCTCTCGCGTGCGTGCGGCGCGCGGAGCGCACCGTCACGTCAGCTGCCGTTGGGGCGCTTGCCGTGGTTGGCCTTGTTCTTGCGCCGGTCCTTCTTCTTGCGGGAACGCTTTCCCATGACCCCTCCCTCGCGTCGTCCCGCGCTCCGGCCGGGCAGGCCGTGGGCGGGGATTGGTTCCTTGCGGAGTTCTGGCTGTCCAGTCTCGCACGTGCGCCACCCGGGCCCGTTGGGTGGCCCGGCACGTGGTTTCCTTGACGAAACCCGCGTCCGGGCCGTCGCGGAGCGAACTCGTGGAGCGAAGGGTTCGCGCGGAGCCGGTGGTCTCGACCGCCGGGGCGGTGCCGTGCGGGAGGGCGACCTCGACGCCGGTCGCCGAGTCCGGACCGAAGGAGCGCCTTGTCGACGCTGAGTGACCTGCTGGCCGAGCACACCGGGTTGTCCGGGGCCGCCGCCGACCACCTCCAGCTGGTCGTCGCGGAGTGGCAGCTGTTGTCGGACCTGTCGTTCGCCGATTTCCTGCTGTGGGTCCCGGTCGGCCCGGAAGACGCCACCGAGGACCGGTTCCTGTGCGTGGCGCAGGCCCGGCCGACGACCGCGCCGACCGCGCACCCCGAGGACGTGGTCTCCACCGAGGTCACCCCGGAGGAGCACCCGCAGCTGCGGCGCGCTGCGCTGGAGGGGCGGATCTGCCGGGAGGAGGACCCGCGCTGGCACCTGGGCGTGCCGGTGCGCCGCGAGACGATCCCGGTGAAGTTGGACCAGGAGATCGTCGCGGTGCTGAGCCGGGACACGAACCTGGCGGTGCCGCGGGTGCCGAGCCCGCTGGAGATCTCCTACCTGGGCAGCGCCGCCGACCTGTGCCAGATGATCGCCGACGGCACGTTCCCCACCCCGGAGCCTGCGCCGGACGTGCACACCAGTCCGCGCGTCGGCGACGGTCTGGTCCGGGTGGACGCGTCCGGCACCGTCGTGTTCGCCAGTCCGAACGCGCTGTCGGCCTACCACCGGATGGGGCACGCCGCGGATCTCGTCGGGGTGCAGCTGGCGCCGCTGACCAGGTCGTTGCTGTCCGACCCGTTCGACGCCGACGAGGTGGCCCAGCGGGTGCGCCGTGCGGTGTCCGGCGAGCCGAGCATGCGCATGGAGGCGGAGGCGAAGGGCGCGACGGTGCTGTTCCGCGCGTTGCCGCTGCAGCCCCGCGGTCAGGTCGCGGGTGCGTTGGTGCTGGTCCGGGACGTGACGGAGGTCAAGCGGCGGGACCGGGCGCTGATGTCGAAGGACGCCACGATCCGCGAGATCCACCACCGTGTGAAGAACAACCTGCAGACGGTGGCGGCGCTGCTGCGGCTGCAGTCGCGGCGCACCGGCAACTCGGAGGCGAGGCTGGCGCTGGACGAGTCGGTCCGGCGGGTCACCTCGATCGCGCTGGTGCACGAGACGCTGTCGATGTCGGTGGACGAACGCGTCGACCTGGACGACGTCGTGGACCGGGTGATTCCGATGATGAGCGACGTCGCGGTGGCCGAGACCGGGGTGAAGGTGAGCCGGGAGGGCCGGTTCGGCGTCGTGTCGGCCGAGTTGGCGACTCCGCTGGTGATGGTGCTCACCGAACTGGTGCAGAACGCCTTCGAGCACGCGTTCCCGGAAGGCACCGGCGGGGAGGTCGTGGTGCAGGCGGAGCGTTCGGCGCGCTGGCTCGACGTCGTCATCTCGGATGACGGTCAGGGCCTGCCGAAGGGATTCTCCCTGGAGCGCGCCGAACGTCTCGGCCTGCAGATCGTGCGAACCCTCGTCGAGTCTGAGCTGCGGGGTTCGTTGAGCTTGCGCGGTCGGGGCCGGCAGCGGGGTACGGAAGCCGTGTTGCGCGTTCCGTTGAAGTACCGCCGCTGAGCGCCTGACGCCGCAAGCGCGTCGATGGGGGTCGGTGAGCCCGATTGCGGGGTGGCTCACCTGGGGTCGGTCCGCTCGGTCAGTTCGCCTTGGGGGTGGCCGCTGACCGGCATCGACGCTGATCGACCCCGGTTCTCATCGGGGATGTGCTGTTCTTTCGCGACCGCCGTGTCGGGTCGCCCGGGGGGTTTGCGCGGGGGGGGGCCGGGGGGCCCCCCCCCCCCCCCCCCCGACCGCGCGCGGGTAGGGGATCTTCTCGCCGTGGAAGGCGTCGTCGTCCTCGGCGACGAGCAACGCGCCGTCGGCGCAGCCGAACACGACGCCGCGCCGGGTCAGCGCGGTGCCCTCCGGTTCGGGGCAGGGCGGTTCCACGGTGGCGGTCGGCTTCCCGGACCGGTCGAGCACCCGCACGGTGCCGTCGGCGCCGGCGGCGATCAGGTGGGCCTCGTAGGGCACGGCGGCGGTTCCGGGCGCGACGGGGACCTCGCCGGTGGGGCGGGCGGTGCCGGCGTCGAGCGCCGTCCGGTCCAGCAGCACCGCCGCGCCGTCCCGGGTGGACACCGCGGAGACCTTCGGATCGCCGTGCGCCGCGACGGCCGCTCCGGCGAGGTCGCCGGCGTCGCGGATCTCGGCCCGGTAGTAGTGCACGTGGTCGCCGTGGTCGACCATCCAGGACCCGCTGTCGACGACGTGCGTGCCGCGGTCGCCGCTGAGGTAGGCGTGCCGCCCGTCGGTGCTGATCGCCCGGATCCCGGGCACCGGCGCGAGTTCCACGACCTCCTCGGTGAGCAGGTCGAGCACGCGCACCCCGCCGGTGGTGGCGTCGGCGACGACGAGCCGCGACTGCGCTTCGGCGGATTCCTCGGCGCCCGCCACGTATCCGTGCGGCGCGGGCGGTGGTGGTTCGGCCGGTGCCCCGCAGGCGGTGGTCGCCAGCGCGAGCGCCGCGACGAGGACGGTCGGTGTCGGTTTCACAGGGCGGGCTCCGTTCGGTGCGGTCGATCCCGCACCCGGTCGCGCAGTTCGGCGCCGAGCGCGGACAGGAAGAAGAGGGCGACGGCGGTGGCCGCGATGGTCGCGCCGGCGGCGGTGCCCCAGTGCCAGGACGCCAGCAGCCCGAGCGCGGTGGAGAGCATCCCGAGCGCGGCGGCCACCGCCATCACCACCGGAATCCGCTTCGCCCACAGCACGGCCGCCGCGGGCGGCGCGATGAGCAGCCCGAACACCAGCAGCGTGCCGACGACGCGGAAGGAGGCGACGATCGCCAGCGTCACCAGGCCCAGCAGCAGCGCGTGCGCGAGGCCGGGGCGCAGGCCGAGGGTGCGGGCCTTGCGCGGGTCGAAGGCGAGCGCGACGAAGGCGCGGTGCCCGGCCAGCGAGATCAGCGCGGCCAGCGCGAGCGCGATGCCGAGCTGCCCGAGTTCGGGCGGGGTCACGGCGAGCACGTCGCCGAACAGGAATCCGGTGAGGTCCACGGCGAACGACTGCGAGTGCGACACGATGATGACCCCGGCGGCGAGCATGCCCACGAACAGCAGCCCGATCCCGGTGTCCGCGGACAGCCGCCGCGACCGCCCCAGCACCGTCACGCCGAAGGCCATCACCCCGGCGCTCAGCGCGGCGCCGAGCAGCAGGTCACCGCCGAGCAGCGCCGCGAGCGCCACCCCCGGCAGCATCCCGTGCGACATGGCGTCCCCCAGGAAGGCCATGCCGCGCAGCACGACCCAGGTGCCGGCGAGCGCGCAGATCAGCGAGACCAGCACCCCGGCCCACAGCGCGCGCTGCACGAAGGACACCTCAAAAGGGATGAACAACCAATCCATGACGGATCACCCTATATTGAAAACGATTGTCGTTGTAGACTGTCTCCCGTGAGAGCGATCACCGACGAAGACCACCCCGCGGCGGTGCTGCACGAGGTGTCCGCGGGATACCGCCGGAACCCGGTGCTGCACCGGGTCACCGCCGCGTTCCCCATCGGCGCCCGCACGGCGGTGGTCGGCCCCAACGGTTCCGGGAAGTCCACGCTGCTCGGCGTGCTCGCCGGCGTGCTGCCGGTGACCTCGGGTTCGGTGCGGCGCCGGGGGGAGGTGGCGCTGGTGGTGCAGCGCAGCGCGGTGTCGGACGCGCTGCCGATGACGGTGCGCGCCACCGTGGAGATGGGGCGGTGGGCGCGGACCGGGCCGTGGCGGCGGTTGTCGCGGCAGGACCGCCGCATCGTCGCCGACTGCCTGGAACGGCTGGACGTGGGCGAGCTGGCGGACCGCCCGCTCGGCGCGCTCTCCGGCGGTCAGCGGCAGCGGGTGCTGGTCGCGCAGGGCCTCGCGCAGCAGGCCGAACTGCTGCTGCTCGACGAACCGGCGGCGGGGCTCGACGTCACCGCGCAGCGGCGGATCACCGAGGTGCTGGACGAGGAGAAGTCCCGCGGCACCACCGTCGTCCACGTGACCCACGACCTCGCCGAGGCGCGGGACGCCGACCACGCGCTGCTGCTCCGCGACGGGCGCCTGCACGCCGCGGGCCCGCCCGGCCGGGTCCTCGCGCCGGATTCCCTTCGTGAGCTGTGGGAGAACTCGCTGGTGTGACGGCAAACCCGCCGATCGTCCACTGCGGACTGATCAGGCGGCGTCGTCGGTGCCGCCAGGCCGGAAGGTGCCGCGGTAAGTGCTGGGGGAGATGCCCAGCCGGGCCCGCAGGTGCTGGCGCAGCGAGGCGGCGGTGCCGAACCCGGCGTCGGCGGCGATCTGGTCGACCGGCAGTTCGGTCTCCTCCAGCAGCTGCCGGGCGCGTTCGACGCGCTGCCCGGTCAGCCACTGCACCGGGGACAGCCCGGTCTCGTCGCGGAACCGGCGGGTGAAGGTGCGCACGCTCATCGATTCGAGCTCGGCGAGTTCGCGCAGCGGCAGCGCGCGGTGCAGGTTCTCCAGCGCGAGCGCGCGGGCGCGCGCGGTGGACGAGCTGCGCGGGTCGGGCACGGCGCGGCGGATGAACTGGGCCTGCCCGCCGTCGCGGTGCGCGGGCACCACCGCCAGCCGCGCGACGTCGTTGGCGACCGCCGTGCCGTGGGCCTCCCGGATCAGGTGCAGGCACAGGTCGATCCCGGAGGTCTCGCCCGCGGAGGTCAGCACCGGCCCTTCGTCCACGTACAGCACCGCCGGGTCCAGTTCGACCCGCGGGAACGCGCGGCGGAACCGGTCGGCCGCGTTCCAGTGCGTGGTGGCCCGCCGCCCGTCGAGCAGTCCGGCCGCGGCGAGCACGAACGCCCCGCTGCAGATCGACGCGATCCGCGGGCGCGCCGGAACCCGGGCGAGCGCGTCCCGCACGTCGTCGGGGAGCGCGAAATCCGCCACGTAGTCCGCATCGGAGGCGGGCACGAACACGAGGTCGGCGTCCGCGAGGACCTCCGGCCCGTGCGGGACGGTGATCTCGAAGTCCCCGGTGGTGCGCACCTGCCCGGGAACCGGCGCGCAGGTCAGCACCTCGTAGTGGGGTTCACCGCCGGGGCCGGTCGCCAGCGCGAACAGCTGGTGCACGATCCCCAGCTCCATCGGTTGCAACCCCGGCCGCACCAGCACCACGACCTTCGTCCGCGTCATGGCCCGATTCTTCCACATGTTGTCCATCCGGCCACTGGTCGCGGGGGTGGGCCGAACCGACGATGGAAGTCGCACGATCCCCTCGGAGAGGAGTCGCCATGTCGTCGGTCGCCGTCTGGGCCGTCCTGCTCGTCGAATTCGCGGTGGTCTTCGGACTCGCGATCGCCCTGGTCCGCTGGAGCCGGGGGAGGAGCGCCGGCCGGAGCGGGGAAGCGGAGCGCGGGGCGAGCGCCGCCCGCGCGGAGTGCCGGTGAACCCGGGGGGGGGGGGGGGGGGGGGGGGCCCGGGCCGGGGGGGGGGGGCCCGGGCGGGGGGGGCGGGGCCCCCCCCGCGGGGGGGGGGGGCCCCCGGGGGCCCGGGGGGGGGGGCCCGCGCCCGGCCGGGTGGGGCTCAGGCCTCCGGGTCGAACTGGATGTCGTCGGGCTTGGCCTTCGCGAGGTTGCCCGCGAAGGCGTCGTCCTTGATGCCGAGGCTGGCGCTGCCGAAGTCGGCGGAGGTCAGCGCGTCGCGGATGCCCTCCGGGTAGTTCTCCCAGCTCACCAGGTCCGGGTACTGCCAGGTGCCGTAGTGGTTCTCCGGCTCCTCGTCCTTGCCCGCGAGGCGGAAGCAGTGCGTGCTCGGCCCGTCCTTGTGGTAGATGATCTTCGCGTGGGTGTCCTCGAAGCCCACCTCCTCGGCCGGGTAGGTGGAGAAGTCGCCGTGCGCGGAGGTGGAGACGTACTTCGCCTGGTCGTCGTTCACCCAGATCACCACGTGCTCGATGTCGTGGCGGTGCCCGAACGCGTCGTGCACCCCGCCGAGCGCCTGGTCCTTCTCGAAGTAGAGGTCGTACATGTACGCGCACCAGTCGCCGTCGCACTTCGAGCGCGAGTAGGAATTGGTGTTGTCCAAGTCCGACTGGTCGTGGCAATTCCCGTTCAGCGCACCGGACGGTTCCAATCCGGGAGCGAGGGTGCCGTCCGGCCCGATGGCCGGAGTGGGATAGCAGCCGTCACCGTCGTAATCGAAAGCGGGCTGCCACTTCGCGTCCGCCTCGGCCGCGCTGCCGGGCAGCGCCTGCGGCGGATCGGCCAGCGCCACCGCAGGTGGCAGGCCCACGAACAGCACCGCGGTGCCGACCAGGGCGCGGAACGCGAACGAGGACTTCCCGAGCCGCCGGGTGCCGCGCCTTCTGCCGGTTTCCAGTGTCCCCATCGCAGCACAACCTTCCGATCGCCGTGTGACCGGCATGATCATAAGGTTCCGGGTGGACGATTCCCAGAGGATGATCCGGTGCTTTCGAACAGGTTCACGGCCGGTTCACCCGGGGCGTTGGCGAGAACACGACAACCGTTCTCCGGAATGGTGTGGGACCCGTAGCATCCGCCGAATTCCTTTTCCGGTGAGGCCGGGCGGGACCGGTCGGCGCCCGTTCCCTGGGACCACCGGACCCACCCTGCGCGGCCCCGGAGCGGGCAGAATCGCAGCTATGAACGGTTCCCACTCCCGCGAGCTGGCCGACTTCCTGCGCACCCGGCGCGCCCGGCTGCGCCCGCAGGACGTCGGCCTGGAACCGGGGCCGCGGCGCAAGGTGGCCGGGCTGCGGCGCGAGGAGCTGGCGCTGCTGGCCGGGGTCAGCACCGATTACTACCAGCGGATGGAACAGGGCCGGGACGTGCGTCCCTCCGAGGAGGTGCTGGACGCGCTGGCCCGCGCGCTGGAACTGGACGAGGACGAGACCCGGCACCTGCACGCGTTGGCCCGCGCCGCCCGCCGCCCGGAACCGGTGCGCCGGCGCACCCCGGAGCGGGTGCCCGCGAGCACGCGGCGGCTGCTGCACACCATCGGCGGCCCCGCGCTGGTGCTGGGCAGGCACCTGGACGTGCTGGCCTGGAACGCGCTCGCCGGTTCGCTGTTCGGCGGCCTCGACCAGCAGCCGCCGCACGAGCGCAACGTGCTGCGCGCGCTGTTCCACCACCCGGACGCCCGCGAGGTGTGCCCGGACTGGGCGTCGAGCGCGTTGGAGTACATCGGGATGCTGCGCGCCTCCGTGGCCGCCGACCCGGACCACCCGCGGGCGAAGGAGCTGGTCGGCGAGCTCAGCGTGCGCAGCGAGGAGTTCCGCCGGTTCTGGGCGCGCCACGACGTGCGGGAACGCACCCGCGGGCGCAAGCACTTCGCGCACCCGCTGGTCGGTGAGCTCGACCTCGACTGGGACGCCTACCCGTTGCCGGGCGGGCCGGGGCCGGTGCTGATCGCCTACACGGCCGAGCCGGGCAGCCGATCCGCGGAGCGGTTGGAGCTGCTGCGCGGCCTGCTCGCCGACCCGGCCCGGGAGCCCGCGGTCAGCCCCGAGCCGCGGCCAGGAACTCGTCGATGACGGCGAAGGTCGCGGCCGGTGCCTGGACCTGCGGCAGGTGCCCGGCGCCGGTGATGACCGCGAATCGGGCGTCCGGGAAGGCGGCCGCGTACTCCCGGCCGTAGCCGGTGCCGATCACCTGGTCGTCCTCGCCCCACACCACCAGCGCGCGGGACCGCACCTGCGCGAGGTCGCCCAGCAGCGCGGGGTCCGCCATCGCGGTGCCGCCGTAGGCGCGGATCGCCTCGATGGCGGCGGGCGGCGGGCCGGGCCGCCCGGGCGGCGGGGCGGGCAGCGAGATCTCGTGGCCGGTGATCTCGGGACCGATGGCGTCCAGCAGCACCAGGTCGCCGAGCAGCCCACCGCGGTCGCGCACCGCCATCGCGGCGGCCACCCAGCCGCCGAAGGAGCTGCCCAGCACCAGCACGTCCCGCAGCCCGCGCTCGTCGAGCAGTCCCAGGTAGGCCTGCGCCAGGTCGGCGACCGAGCCGAGCCGGTCCGGTCGGGTGGTGCCCTCCCAGCCCGGGTGCACGGGGACCAGGACGCGGTGGCCGGGCGCGAAGTGCTCGACGATCGGGGCGACGGTGGCCGGTCCGCCGCCGCCGTGCAGCACCAGCACGGGGCGGCCGGAGCCGCCCGCCTCGTCGACGGTCAGCTCGACGTCGGGTCCGATGTGGAGGGTGGTTCGAGCGGTCATGGTGTCCTCTTCTCGTGCTGGGGGCGGGTGAACGGTCCGTGCACCGGGTCGGGCGGAGCCGGTGGGCCGGTCATCCGGTGGGCCAGTCGTCCGGGGGCCAGGCCGCGCGCAGCAGTGCGAACGCGGCGTCGAATCCGGCGCCGGGATCGCCGGGCACCGACCTGGCGGCGAGGACCAGGTGCGCCAAGGCTCGCGCCGTCGGATCGTCGGCCGGTGCGCCCGCGTCCTCGGCGATGGCGGCGGCGAGGGAGGTCTCGTGCCGCGCCCACATCCGGTCCACGTGCTCGCCCAGGCTCGGCGAACTCCGAACCAGGCGGCGGAATTCGCGGAACCGCGCCCCGCCGTCGTCGCCGAGGAGCGCTTCCCGGACGCCGCTGAAGTACCGGTGCAGCGCGTCCACCACCGATGTCCCGGGCTCGCGGTCGTGCACCGCGGCGACCAGCGCGGCCTCCCGTTCGGCGTCCTCGTCGACGACGAGCGCTTCCTTGCTGGGGAAGTGGTTGAACAGGGTGGTCACCGAGACGTCGGCGGCCTCGGCCACTTCGGCGGTGGTCACCTCGGCGAAGCCGCGTTCGAGGAACAGCTCCAGCGCGGTCTCGGCGATGCGGGCGCGGGTCTGGGCCTTCTTGCGCTCCCGGCGGCCGGCGGGTTCTGGGGTGGGCATGTCGCGGAATCCTAGGTGCGCTGCGGGTTTCCGGCCGTGATGGCCTGGAAGTGGGCGAACGCGTGCGCCGGTCCGCCGGGGCCGATGCAGTCCTCGATGCCGGTCGCGGCTCTGGCGGCGGCTTCGGCGGAGCGGGGGAACATCCGCTCCTCGTAGGCGGCGACGGCCTCGTCCAACGGCCCGCCCGCGGCGATGCGCTCGGCGAGTTCGGCGGCGTCGAGCATCGCCAGGTTCGCGCCCTGCCCGGAGAACGGGGACATCAGGTGCGCGGCGTCGCCGAGCAACGTCACGCCCGGCCGGTGCGTCCAGCGGTGGCCGACCGGCAGCGCGGTGATCGCGCGCACCGCGAACGGGCCCTCGCCGCGGTGCAGCACGTCCCGCAGCACCGGCCCGAAGTCGGCGAACATCTCCAGCAGCACGGCGCGCAGCGCACCGCGGTCCAGGTCGCGTCCCCAGTCCGACGGGCCGCGGAACGCGGCGTGCACCCGGATGACACCACCGCTGTTGCGCTGCGCCAGCAGTCCCTTGCCCTCGTCGAGCGCGAACGTCATGCCGTGCCCGATGAGCTCGGCGAGCTCCGGGTGCGCGCGGTCCACGTCGGTGAGCACCACGTCGACGAACACGACGCCGGAGTGCGCGGGTTCGGCGTCCGAGAGCAGCGGCCGCACCGCGGAACGCGCCCCGTCGGCGCCGACGAGCAGGTCGCAGGTGGTGCTGCGCCCGTCGGTGAAGTCGAGGCGGTGCCGCCCGTCGCCGAGGGGGACGGCGGCGCGCAACCGGCGGTCCCACTCGACGGTGCCGGGTTCGAGCGAGCCGAGCAGCAGGGCGCGCAGCTCGCCGCGGTCGATCTCCGGTTTGAACCGGTCGTCCGGGTCGGCGGGCGCGTCGAGCAGCACGGCCCCGGCCCGGTCGAGCAGCCGCAGCGCTTGGCCTTCCGGCCGGGACGCGGCGAAGAACTCGTCGAGCAGCCCGGCCGCGGTCAGCGCCACCTGCCCGGAATCCCGGTGCAGGTCGAGGCTGCCGCCCTGCGCGCGGTCCACCGGGTCGCGGTCCCGTTCGTGGACGGTGACGGGCAGGCCGTGCCGTTGCAGCACGCGGGCGAAGGTGAGCCCGGCGGGGCCACCGCCGATCACGGCGATCCGGGGCGGGGGAGTGGGCATGGCGGTCCTTCCTGCGGGGCGGGAGCGGGTCCCTCGACGGGAACGGTACATGAAGTGACTTCAAACTTGTAGTCACTACACTTTTGTTCCGGCCGGGGCCCGCGAACGCCCCGCCGGGGATCACCGCGGCTCGGGGATCGTGGTCAACGCCCGCAGCGCCGCCTTGTCCGGCTTGCCCGCCGCGGTCAGCGGCACCTGCCGCACCACCCGGATCACGGCGGGCGCGGCGGCCGGACCCAGCTCGGCGGCGACCAGTTCGCGCAGCTCCGCGTGGTCGGGTTCCACGTCCCCGGCGAGCACGAGGTGGGCGTGGATCGCCTCCCCGGTCCGCTCGTCCGGGACGCCGACCACGTACGCCTGGTCCACCGCGGGATGCCCGGCGAGCGCCCGTTCGATCGGGCCCGCGTAGTGCAGGATCGCGTTCACGATCACCACGTCCCGGACACGCCCGGTCAGGTGCAGGAAGCCCGCCTCGTCCAGGTGTCCCACGTCCCGGGTGCGCACCCAGCCGTCGCGCAGCACCTCGGCCGTTTCGGCGGGGTCCTGCCAGTAGCCGCGCAGCGAGTGGGCGGTGCGCACCCACACCTCGCCGTCGGCCCCGGCGGGCAGGGGCAGCCCGTCGGCGTCCCGGACCTCGACCCGCACGCCGTCCCACGGGCGGCCGACGGAGTTCGCGGCCTGCTGCCGCTCGGCGATGTCGGCCGCGGACAGCAGGCTGAGCATGCCGGTCTCGGTCTGCCCGTAGCCCAGGTGCACGGCCGGGCCGATGCGGGCGTGCGCTTCGGCGAGCTTGTGCGGGGCCAGCGGTGAACCGGCGACCAGCAGCATCCGGGCGGCGCTCAGGTCGTGCTCCTGCTCGCCCAGCGCGTCGAGGATCTGGTGCAGCCGCGCGACGGTGAGCAGGCAGGCGGTGATCCGCAGTTCCGCCAGCACCCGCGGGAATTCCGGCGCCTCGCGCGGGATCACCGCGGTGCCGCCGGAGAGCAGGCACAGCGCCAGGTGCTCCTGCACGACGGCGCTGCTGAGCGTGCCGAACAGCAGGAACCGCCGGTACTTCGCGGCGAGTTCCGCGGTGCGCTCGGTCCACGCCGGTGCGTGCCAGCTCCAGTGCCCGCTCATGGCGCGGTAGTCGAACACGGTGCCCTTGGGTGTTCCGGTGCTGCCGCTGGTGAACACGACGAGCGCGGCGTCGTCGAGCTCGCCGCGCGCGACCGGGGTCTCCTGCGCGCGCAGCAGTTCCGGGCCGAGTTCGAGCACCCGGGCGGCACCGGCGGCCTCGTGCAGCTGCGGGCGCGGGTCGTCGGTGACGACGGCGCGCACGTCCTGGCCGAGCACGTGCGCGAGCTGCGCGGCGGTGAGGCCGGGGCGCAGGCCGACGACGCGGCAGCCGAGGACGTGCGCCGCGATCTGGACGGCGAAGCCCTCGGGCGTGACGGCGGTGTCGATGGCGACGCCGTGGCGCGGGCCGAGCCCGGCCGCGCGCAGCCCGGCGGTGCACCGGCCGATGAGTTCCAGCAGCTCGCCGCGCACCACGATCCGGTCGCCGTGCTCGAACGCGGGGGTGAGCGGGTCGGCGCCGAGCGCGTCGATCACGGACTGCGGAAAAGGTTGTGCCCGAGATCGGTGTTCATGGTCACCCGAGTCTGTTCTCTCTCCCATTTTTACCGCTTTCCGTCAAATAGTCGTATGGATTCGGTCGCTCGGAGCACGAGTTTCCCGCTGGCGTTCGGACAATGGGGATCTCTACCATTCCGGCGGATCTCCAACCACGGGAAGATGCTGTGATCTGCATCACGTGTACGGGTTGACCCGCTGTGCTTTAAGGTTCAAACAATCCGTTGTTTGTGCTGGTGGGAGGCGAATCAACCAGTGTCCGAAGAGCGCTCTCTTGATTATCTCGTGATCGGCGCCGGCCCGGCAGGACTCCAAGCCGGATATTACTTGGAGCGGGCCGGACGCAATTATCTCATCGTCGAGTCGGGAGAGTCGCCCGGTACATTCTTCGCCGAGTTCCCGCGGCACCGCAAGCTCATCTCCATCAACAAGGTGCACACCGGATGGGACGATCCGGAACTGAACCTGCGCACCGACTGGAACTCGCTGCTGTCCGAGGAGAACGCGCCGCTGCTCACCTCGTACACGCCGCGCTACTTCCCGGCCGCCGACGACCTGCTGCGCTACCTCGCCGACTACGCCGAGACCCACCGGCTGCGGATCCGCTACGGCACTCGCATCGTCGAGGTCGCCAAGCCCGACGAGTTCGTCGCCCGCGACCAGAACGGAAACACCTACCGGGCCCGGCGCGTCATCGTCGCCACCGGCGTCACCCGGCCGCACATCCCGGACATCGACGGCGTCGAGCACGCCGAGCCCTACACCGAGATGTCCGTCGACCCCGAGGACTACACCGGGCAGCGGGTGCTCATCATCGGCCGCGGCAACTCCGCGTTCGAGACCGCAGACGGGCTCATCGAGAACGCCGCCGTCATCCACGTCGCCGGGTCCGGCTCGCTCAAGCTCGCCTGGCAGACCCACTTCGTCGGGCACCTGCGCGCGGTGAACAACAACTTCCTGGACACCTACCAGCTGAAGTCGCAGAACGCGCTGCTGGACGGGCGGATCCTCGGCATCCGCAGGGACGGCGACTCCTACCTGGTGCGGGTCAGCTTCGAACGCGTCGACGAGGTCGTCAAGGAGATCCGCTACGACCGGGTGCTGCTGGCCACCGGATTCCGGTTCGACGCCTCGATGTTCGCGCCCGAATGCCGGCCCGAGCTCACCATCGCCGACCGGTTCCCCGCGCAGACCGCGGCGTGGGAATCGGTGAACGTGCCCGGGCTGCACTTCGCGGGCACCATCACGCAGGTCCGCGACTTCAAGAAGTCCACCAGCGGCTTCATCCACGGCTTCCGCTACGGGGTGCGCGCGCTGCACCGCATCCTGGAGCGCCGCGACCACGAGGTGGCCTGGCCCGGGACGGACGTCCGGGGAACGCCGGAAGCCGTCACCGACGCGATCATCGAACGGGTCAACCGCAGCTCCGCGCTGTGGCAGCTGTTCGGGTTCCTCGCCGACGCCGTGCTGCTCGGCCCGGACGGCGCGCGCTACGCCGAGGAGGTGCCCCTCGACCACCTGCACGAGACCGCGCACACCGGCGAGTTCGGCGAGGTCGACTCCTACCTGACCATCACCCTCGAATACGGCGCGGACCACGACCGGGTCAACCCGTTCGACGTCGAGCACAGCCGCACCTCCCAGCAGGACACCCGTGGGCTCGACGGCCGCTACCTGCACCCGGTGGTGCGGCACTTCCGCGGCGGCGAGCTGCTCGCCGAGCACCACATCACCGAGAACCTGGAGAACGAGTGGGACAGCGAGCAGGTGCACCGCGCGCCGCTGCGCGAGTTCCTGCGGGGGCGGGTGGCGGCACCGGCGGGTGCCCGGTGAACCTCTTCGCCGACTTGCACGACCGGGCGAAGGAACTGCTGGAACCGGCGATCCACGACTACTACGCGGGAGGGGCGGCGGACGAGTTCGCGTTGGCGGACAACGAGAACTCGTTCGCCCGGCTCGCGCTGCTGCCGCGGATGCTGCGCGGCGGCCCGCCACCGGAGCCGCGGGTGGACCTGCCGGGAGCGCCGGGCGCGGCACCGGTCCTGGTGGCGCCCACGGCGTTCCACCGCCTCGCGCACCCCGAAGGAGAACTGGCCACCGCGCGCGCGGCGGCGGCCACCGGAACCGTGCTGATCTCCAGCATGGCCGCCACCACCGCCGTCGACGAGGTGGTGGCGGCCGCGCGGCAGGTGCGCTCCGACGCCGCGGTGTGGTTCCAGCTGTACCTGCAACCGGACCCCGAGGTGACGGCCCGCCTGGTGGAGCGCGCCGAGTCCGCGGGCTGCACCGCGCTGGTCGTCACCGTGGACTCGCCGGTGTTCGGCGACCACGTGCGCGACCGGCGCAACGGCTTCCACGACCTGCCGCCCGGGTACGAGGCGGCGAACATGCGCGACCTGCCCGGCGGCCCGCCCGGCGGCACCCGCGACATCGAGATGTCCCCGGAGATCTCCTGGCGGCACCTGGAGGTGCTGCGCGCCACCACCGCGCTTCCCGTGCTGCTGAAGGGGATCCTGCACCCGGACGACGCGCACCTCGCCGTCGCCCAGGGCGTCGACGGGATCATCGTGTCCAACCACGGCGGCAGACAGCTCGACGCGGCCCCGGCGCCGATCGACGTGCTGCCGCGCATCACCCGCGCCATCGGCGGCACCCTCCCGCTGCTGCTCGACGGCGGGGTGCGCCGCGGCACCGACGTGGTCACCGCCCTCGCGCTCGGCGCCGAAGCCGTCGGCATCGGACGTCCCGTGCTGTGGGGGCTCGCCGCCGACGGGGAGAAGGGCGTGCGCGAGGTGCTGGACCGGATCGGCGCCGACGTGGTGCGCGCCATGGCGCTGTGCGGGGTCCGCGGCCCCGACGACCTGACCGCGGATCTCGTGGTACCGCGCGGATTCGGAGGTCTCCGGTGAAACCGGTGCGCCTGCTGCCCTGGGTCGCCGTCGCGGCCGCGCTGACCGCACCCCGCTGGCTGCCGCAGCGGGTCGTCGCGCTGCGCGGCAAGGTCTTCGAACTCGTCAACGGGGACGACGCGATCACGCTGCCGAACGAGCGGTTCGGCCCGGAGCGGTTCCGCGAGGTCTACTCGCACCCGGCCGCCGGTGGGCGCAGCGAAGGCGCGGGGCTCTCCGACCTGTTCTGGTACTGGCTGTCCCCGGGACCCGAGGTGCACCAGGAGCACCTGGAGGCCGGGCCGCGCTACGACGACGTCGCCCGCACCACGCAGCGGTTCCTCGCCGGGTCCAGCGACGCGCTCTCCGCCACCGCGGCGCGCTGCGCGGCGAAGGTGCTCGACGAGCTCGCGCCCGATCGGCTCGGCGTGCACCGGCTCCGGGACCTGATGATGCCGATCTGGGCGGAGTTCAACTACGAACTCGTCTTCGGCGAACCCTGCCCGCGGCGGGCGCGGGAGCTCATCGTCGGCAACGCCGCCGATGTGGTGAACGCGCTCAAGTGCACCGACCTGCGGCACCCGCGCCGCCGCGCCCGGCTCACCCGCTACCTGCGGTCGCGGGTCGACGCGGGGGACGTGGTACACGAGCTGCCCGGCGCGCTGTCCACTTCGGAGCAGGTGCACTACCTGCAGGGGACGTTCTTCAACACCTCCGTGGTGCAGCTGTCCGAGGGCATGGCGCACCTGCTGCTGGTGCTCGCCCAGCACCCGCACGTGCAGCGGCGCCTCGCCGACGAGCCCGGCGACGAGCGCTACTTCGCGCACGTGCTGGACGAGACGATGCGGGTGTTCCCGCTGTTCGGCATCGCGCACCGCATCACCACCGACGACATCCGGGTCGACGAGCGCACCACGCTGCCGCGCGGATCGGTGCTGTGCTTCAGCTACCCCGACTACCACGCCACCGGGCACCAGGACCCGGAGACGTTCGACCCGTCCCGCTGGGAACGGCTGTCGGCAAAGGACGCCGCGCACATCCCGTTCGGGGTGGCCGCGAACCGGCCGTGCCCCGCGTGGCGGCTGTCACCGCTGGCGATGCGCGCGGTCACCCGCGAAGTGCTGGCGCGGTTCCGGCTCGAATCCAGCGTGCGGCACACCCGTTCGCTGCCCTCCCGAGGGCCGTGCGTGCTGGTGCGCCGCGGCACCGCGCGGGACACCCGGGCGCTGCTGCGTTTCCTGCGGATCCGCGATCGGTGGGAGGACGTGGAGCGCAGCGTGCGGCAGCTGGTGCTGGGCACCTGGATGGTGCTGGACGCGCGCAGGCAGCGGCTCGCCGGCCGCCACTTCGAACGGCTCCGGCAGCAGGAACCGCCGCCGGGCTGCCCCGCGCACCGCTGATCGGGCCGGGGCCTCCGCGACCGGGAGGCCCCGGCACCTCGCGCCGTGCACCGACATCCCCGCACCGCAACGGATCCACGTCCGATCCACCGCCACCGGAGGAACCGCATGACCCCGACGGAGCTCGCCCCCGCGTTCTTCCTCGCCGCCATCGTCATCCTGCTCGCCTGCCGCCTCGTCGGCCGGGTGCTGCGCGCTTTCGGCCAGCCGCCCGTGGTCGGCGAGATGGTCACCGGCGTCGTGCTCGGCCCCTCGGTGCTCGGACTGCTCGCGCCCGGCGTGGAGCAGGCGATCTTCCCCGACGAGCTGCGGCCCGTGCTGTACGTGGTCGGCCAGATCGGGCTCGTCGTGTTCATGTTCCAGGCCGGGTACGAGTTCCGGGTGGACAAGATCCGGCAGGTCGCCGGTTCGGCGGCGTTGATCTCGGCGGCCGGGGTGGTCGTGCCGATGCTGCTCGGCGTCGCGCTGGCCTGGCTGGCCGCCGGGCACGTCGACATGTACCCGCCGGGCGTCCCGCTGCTGGTGTCGGCGCTGTTCGTGGCCGTGGCGCTGTCGATCACCGCGTTCCCGATGATGGCGCGGATCATCACCGAGCGCGGCCTGTCCGGCACCCGGTTCGGTTCGCTCTCGCTGGCAGCCGGGGCGCTCGACGACGCGGTGGCGTGGGTCCTGCTGGCCGGGGTGCTCAGCATCTCCGCCGCCAGCATCGGGCCGTTCGCCGTCGCCGCAGGCGGCAGCGCGCTGTTCGTCCTCGCGCTGGTCGCGATCGTGCGCGCCGGGGGCCGCATCGACGCCGCGCTGCGGCGGCTCGCCCCCGAGCAGGTGCTGATGGTGGTGGTCGTCGCCGTGTTCCTCGCCGCCTGGTACACCGACCAGATCGGGTTGTACGCCGTGTTCGGCGCGTTCAGCCTCGGCGTCGCGCTGCCGCGGTCGGCGGCGATGGACGGGGCGGTGCGGACGATGAAGCCGGTCGCCGTGCTGTTCCTGCCGCTGTTCTTCACCTACTCCGGGCTGAACACCGACCTGGCGCTGCTGGTCGACTCCGGGGTGCTGCTGTTCGCGGTGGGCGCGGTGCTGGTCGCGGTCGCGGGCAAGCTCGGTGCCTGCTGGGCCGCGGCGCGGCTGGCGGGGGAGTCGAACTCGGTGGCCACCCGCGTCGGGGCGCTGATGAACGCGCGCGGGCTGATGCAGCTCATCGCGATCAACGTGGGGCTGGCGGCGGGGATCGTCACGCCGCAGCTGTTCAGCGTCCTGGTGCTCGTCGCCCTGGTCACCACGATCATGGCGACCCCGCTGCTCACCCTCATCGACCGCCGCGAACGCCGCGCCGCTCCTGACCCTGAACCGGAACCGGTCGCCTGATCCGTGGCGGGTGGCGGTGCACTGGGGTGGCGGAACCTCGGGCCGAGCATCGCGCGGTGAGATCGGCATGGCGGGGACTCAGGCGGCGCCCAGTTCGTGGGAGATGCGGGTGGCCGCCCTGGCGGTGGCCCGGCCCGCCGCGTCGAGGTGGTCGGCGAGGCGCTGCGCCGGGGCGGACAGGTTCAGCGCCGCCACCACCCGGCCGCGGAAGTCCCGGACCGGCGCGGACACGCCCACCAGGCCGGTCTCGAACACCTCGCGGACCTGCGCGTAGCCGGTCCGCGCCGCCTCCCTGATCCGCGACCACAGCTCCGGCAGGGTGCGCACCGTCGACCCGGGCGGCGTCGCGCCGAGCTCGGTGCCGAAGCGCACGTACAGCTCGTCCGGCGTCACGTCCTGCAGCAGCACCCGTCCCGCCGAGGTGCACGGTGCGGGCACCCCGCGGCCCTCCCAGTCGTGCACGCGGAACGAGTGCCCGGACACCGACAGCAGCGTCAGCACCTCCCGCTCCCGCAGCACGCACAGGTGGCTGGTCTCCTCGACCTCCGCGGACAGGGCGCGCATCACCGGCTCCGCCGCGCGCACCAGCCGGTCCCCGGTGGTGCGGGCGACCAGTGAGAACAGCCGCCAGCCCAGCCGGTAGGCCAAGGTGTCCGGCTGCCGCTCCACCACCCCGGCCTCGGCGAGCGCCTTGAGCGCCCGCGACACCTGGCTCTTGTCCCGCCCGGTCAGCACCGCCAGCCGCGACACCCCGAGCCCGCCCGCGCGCTGCGCCTCCGCCGAACCCAGCGCCTCCAGCAACTCCAGATCACGCCGCAGAGCACTCATGTCTTCAACGATGCCTTTTCGTCGGCTCCTTTTGCAGGGCACTGGGGTGGCGGAACCTCAGCTGCTTCCTCGCTGCGGGATCGTTTTCACCGGTGGCTCCGCCACAGGAGAAAACGCTGTCCTCGCGAGGAAGCAGCTGAGCACCCGCGGGTGGTTCCGCTGCTCGGGTGGTCGGCGGTTCAGCGGCTTCGCCGCTGCCAAGCAACTGCGGGCGCGGTTCGGGGCGGGGTCGTCCGGTTGTCGCCAGTGCAACTCGGGTCTCGATCGGTCGCGGTGGGTTGTCCTGCGGGCCGGCGGGTTCCTAGCTTCGGTTCCGGGAGGTCAGATGAAGATCACCGACATCTCCGTGGACCGGCTGCGGCTGCCGCTGGACCCGCCGCTGCACGCCGCCTGGGACCCGCGCCCGCGGGAGCACTTCGACGCCACCGTGGTGCGGGTGCGCACCGACGAGGGCATCACCGGCATCGGCTCCGGTGACACCATGACCGGGTTCGACGCGGTGCGGCACCTGTTCGTCGGCACCGATCCGCTGCGGATCGACCGGCACGTCAAGGCCATCGAGACGGCCAATTTCCACGGCGGTGCGTTCTGGCCGCTGGAGGCCGCGCTGTGGGACGTCATCGGCAAGGCCACCGGGGTGCCGGTGTCGGTGCTGTTCGGCGGTGCCGCCGACGCGCTGCCCGCCTACGCCTCCACCGCCGAGCTGAAGCCGCCGGCCGAGCGCGTCGAGTCGGCGCTGGCCGCGCGGCAGGCGGGGTTCCGCGCCATGAAGATCCGCATCGCCCCGGACGGCGTCGAGGAGGGCATCGCGACCGTCGCCGCCGCCCGCGACGCCCTCGGCCCGGACTTCGACATCATGGTGGACCTCAACCAGTCCTGGCGGATGGCCGGTGACACCGCCGACGCGGTGGACTTCGCCACGACCTCCCGCACCGTCCGGCGGCTCGCCGAGATCGGCGTGAGCTGGGTCGAGGAACCGCTGCCGTACCACGACCTCGCCGGGTTCCGCGCCCTGCGCGCCCGGTACCCGGAGGTGCGCATCGCGGCGGGGGAGATGCAGCACTCGGTGCCCGACCTGCTGCGCTACCTGGAGCAGGACGTCCTCGACGTCTACCAGATGGACGTGGTGCTGGCCGTCGGCATGCACCGGGCCCGCACCATCGCCGAGCTGGCCCGGCTCAAGCACCGCCACTTCACCCCGCACAGCTGGACCAACGGCATCGGGCTGCTGGCGAACCTGCACGTCGCCGCGGGGGTCGGCGGCGGGCCGCACTTCGAGTTCCCCTACGACCCGCCCGGCTGGACGCCGCGGCGCCGGGACTTCCTGCTGGCCCGGCCCGTCGAGGTCCGAGCGGACGGCGCGGTCGCCGTGCCGCAGGTCCCGGGTCTCGGAGTGGAGCTCGACGAGGACGTCATCGCCGACACCAAGATCGGAGGAATCCCGTGACCCCCGCCCTGGACGCGCCGAGCTCGGCGCTGATCGGCACGCCGGAGACGCGGCCGTTCATCGACGGTGAGTTCGTCGCCACCGGCGAGACCTTCCCCAGCACCAGCCCCCGCGACGGCACCGAGCTCGCCAGGGTCGCGGCCTGCACCGCCACCGAGGTGGACCGCGCGGTGCGCGCCGCCCGCACCGCGTTCGACGACGGCCGCTGGCGGGGGCTGGATCCGGGGCGGCGCAAGGAGGTCCTGCTGCGCTGGGCCGAGCTGATCCGCGAGCACGCCGACGAGCTGGCGCTGCTGGACAGCCTGGAGATGGGCAAACCGCTCGCCGAAGCCCGCCGCGTCGACGTGGCCGGCGCCGCGCACACCCTCACCTGGTACGCGGAGGCCGTCGACAAGACCTCCGGCGAGGTCGCGCCCGCCCCGCAGGACGCGCTGGCGCTGGTCACCCGGGAACCGCTCGGCGTGATCGGCGCGGTGGTGCCGTGGAACTACGCGCTGCTGATCACCTCGTGGAAGATCGCGCCCGCGCTGGCCACCGGCAACTCGGTGGTGCTGAAACCGGCCGAGCAGACCTCGCTGGGCGCGCTGCTGCTCGCCCGCCGCGGCGCCGCGGGGGGGCGGCCGGGCGGGGGGGGGGGGGGGGGGGGGGGGCGCGGGGGGGGGGCCGGGCGGGGGCGGGGGGGGCCCCCCGCCGGGGGCCAGCTAGGGGGGCGCGGGTCCGC